>JACQXL010000251.1 GCA_016208805.1 Planctomycetota bacterium
ATATCGCCGGTTAAAAGAAGCGATTTATCGCCATACGTAATGCGGAGAACCACCGAAAGGTCATTGCCATCAGCCCGAAGTTTCTTTTCGGGCGCAAACGCATCTGTCGCCGGCGGGCCCAACACCTCAATTTTAACACTATCCGTTTCCATTAAAACATCTCCCCGGCGGGCTTTAATTACCGGAATTCCATTAAGATAAAACGATTTGAGTATACCTTCACCGGTATCCGAATGCGTGAACCAGTCGCTGATAACGACTTGCTTTATCCTGAACCGTTCCAGCAGAGACGGTACGGCGTTGATATGGTCGTTGTGCGAATGGGAAAGTACCAGCGTATCAATCCTGGTGATGCCTTTATACCAAAGAAATGGGCTGATTACTCCTTTGCCAATATCGTAAGAACCTGACGTGCCGGCATCATATAACAAGTTGGTGCCATCGGGAAACTCCACAAAGAAACTACTTCCCTGCCGGACATCAAGCATTGTCAGCGTTAAATCATCTGAATGACTAAAGCGTACAGGTATCAAAACGACTATAACCCATCCCAGGAAAAACAATAATATCTCACCACTTAAAACCGGTACCAACCGCTGATAACGCACAGTGATATAGGATTTAATATAATATAACCCGAAAGTTGCGTAATATATTAACAATACCCATAACGGCATATCCGGCAGATAAAAATATGCACCAGGCAAACCGGCCAGTAATTCCGCAGAAACGAACATCGCTTTGAGTAATGCGCTAATCACGGGCGCTATCAGCGAACCGAGTCCGATAACGGAAAAGGCAAGGAATATCAAACCGGTAACCAATACCAAAAATACTATGGGGATAACAATCAGGTTGGAAACAAGAAATACCGGAGTAAGGATATGGAAATATGCTATCACCAGTGGCATACTGGCCAGCCAGGCCGATGAGGAAATTGCTATATTATTAAATAGATATAACTTTAACCAGCGAATAATCCGCTCCGGAAACGTCAGCGGGATGAGATTATCTAAGTCTTTATCGCCTTTTGGAAAGAACCGCATTATCTCCGGCCCAAGTATAATTATGCCCAATACACACAGGAACGAAAGTTGGAACCCGATATCAAATATCTCATTCGGATTATATAGCAACAGCAACAACGCTGCCAGGGCGGTGCTGTTCATCGTATCATTTTTGCGATTGACCAACTCAGACCCGAAAAACACCACCACCATTATCGCCGAGCGTACCACCGGCATATTAAAACCGGTCAGGGCAGTATACAAAATAGCAACGATAATAACCAAAATATGCCGCACGGACAGCCTCAAACCCGCCAGGGTAAATAGCCAATAGAAAATTCCTATCACCAAGGCAATATGCAGACCGCTTACGGAAAGGATATGAACCGTGCCGGTTTTGCGGAAAACATCCTCTGTCTCATCCGGCACATCAGTGCGTTTGCCCAAAATCAGCGCATTGAGAACATCGGCATCATCCGGATTGTTAATATGCTTTTTAATCTGGCCGTTAAAATACTCCCTGACCTGATTAATGAAACCGATGAATGGATTACCCTGTTTGCGCGTTATTATCCGAATATCTTCTGCGCTTTTAATCGCCAATGTCTTATAAATACCGTGTCGCGTCAGATGTCGCCGGTAATCAAACTGGCCATAATTAGTGGGTGGCCGGGGACTGCGGATTATTCCCGATATCACTACTTTATCGCCATAGGTCGGAGTTATCGAGAAACTATTACAGTTATAGAAATTAATCTTAATCAAACCGGTCGTATCAGTATCGGACACCGTTTCCGCATTTACAATAAATGCCCCGCTGATTTGAGAAGGACCTGTTCCAGATTTCCCAAATATAATCGGTTCTTCTATAACTATACCGGTCAGGCTGATAGATGCTGTCGCCAACTGCAGATTTTTAATGTGCTGGGCCGGAACCTCACGGGTCTTGTCAAGTCGTAACGCACCGGCAGATAAACCCAATATCAAAACAATTATCATTTTGACTGGATGAAGCGCCTTTAGAAAATATAATAACGGGAAACAAACGGCGCTTACAGCAAAAGCCCAAAAGCAGAAACTATTTGATGCAATTTTGTCATCGGCCAGGATAATCCCAATAATAAACGCAACGGTTATCGGAACGAGCGGGCGGGGCGGCGCCGGATGCGGTTTTAACGGAGTGATTTCAACCATTTAACAGGCGAATCCCTGACGGGCTAACTGCCCGTAATTCACGGAGTTTATCTTGCTGGGCATCAAACGGATAGTAATCGGGGCGGCCAGATTTGAACTGGCGACCTCCTGCTCCCAAGGCAGGCGCGCTAAACCAGACTGCGCTACGCCCCGGTCTTGACCTGCCGGCGTTTATCTTGGCGGAATTACGGCAATGGCATCTATTTCTATTTTTACATCTTTGGGTAAGCGTGCCACCTCTACGGTTGCCCGGGCGGGCGGGTCGTGCGTGAAATATTGCTTGTAAACCTCGTTCATTGCAGTAAACTCGTTGATGTCCTTTATATACACGGTGGTTTTTACGATGTTCTGCATTGTCCCGCCGGCCTTTTCTACTATGGCCTTGAGGTTATTCAGAACCTGTTCGGTTTGTTTGGATATGTTGTCGCTTATGATTTTATCGGTGGCCGGGTCAATCGGAATCTGCCCGGAAACAAAGAGCCATCCATTCGTCAGAACTGCCTGCGAATAAGGCCCGATGGCGACCGGGGCATGCGACGTGCTGATAATTGATTTGGTCATAATATCAGGACTTCCTTTCAAGCATTGAAATCGGGGCGAGTGGATTTGAACCACCGACCTCTTGGTCCCGAACCAAGCGCTCTAAACCAAGCTGAGCCACGCCCCGTTATTTGCCGGTTAAAACTCCTTGTACACCCCGCCGTTCTCTTCGGCCAACTGCCTCAACAATTGCGCATCCGGCGTTAACATCTCGCCTTCGTTTGTCAATGCGCCTAAAGCAACGGTATTTATCTTTATCTTGCGGGTCTGGTTAAGCGTTCTGATAGCCGCCAGTATCTCATCACGGACTTTGTATTTGCCCCGGTTGGGCGTACCATCGCTCATCAGGCAGATAGTATACGGTGACAGCGTCCCGCTGGTGGAAATCGCTTTCTGGGTAGACGCACCGGTTAACGCCATTTCCAAAGCATCATAGATATTGGTGTAATCACCCAATTTCAATTCATCAATCCATTTAATGGCCTTGTCCTTATATTCGCTAATCGGCACCAGATTCTCCTGCCACCTCTGAACCTTATCGGAATAGGCAATGATATTGAATCTTAACGGCTTCCTGGATTTCGCCATCATTTCAACCGTATTTTTCAATTCCCTCTGTAATGCCTCTATCCTAGTCGCGCCGTCTTTGACGTGCCCCATCTTCATTGAGAGACTCAGGTCAACCACAAAAATAACATCACTGTCAATCTTGATATCAAAGAACGCGACGGTCATATTTTTATCTTTGTCGTCGGCCGCGGAAGTGGGAGCGGTCTGGGAAATTTTGCTAATTGCTTCGGTGATATCGGTGACCATTCGCCCCTTTTCTTCGCCGCGCCGCTTCTGCAATGCATCAATCGCCTTTTGCTTGCCGGCATCGTCCTTGACCCGGCTCAGGTAATTTATGGCGCTGGCCCTGACCTCCCAGTATTTATTATTCAGCGCATCAATCACTTTATCCAGCGCTTCAGGCGGATTAGCATCAGCCAACGCATCTATGGCGGCTATCTTGGTAAGCGAATCGCTGCTGGAAACGAACTCCAGCAAAACCGCCTGTGCCTCAGGTGTATTTACTTTACTCAGTGCTTTTATCAGGACAATCTTGCCGGGCGGCTGGGTCTTTTTGGTAGATGAAACCAGTTCCTTTATCGCATCCGCATCGGTTAATCTGCCTAAAGTCACAGCGATGATGTCCAGCACCAGCGGTTCATTCTCTTTCAGTTCCCTGGGTATGGCCTTATCAACCAGCGTCTTAACCACGCCCGGATGGTCAGTCTCGCCCAGTTTCCGGATAGCCACGTCCCGCTCGCCGGCATTCTGTGCCTTGGAATACCCGTCATTAAACATCTGCTGACGGTCTTTGAACTCATTATCAGATACCTTTGCCGATACCATTATCACACAGGCCAAACTCAGGAGCAAACTCAACAGCATTACCGACCACTTATTTACCATAAAGCACCTCCACTAACCACAGATTAACATAGTGTGGCAGTTTGACCCCGCCCTTTCGGTCGGAAAGGGCGGGGGAATTACTGCCAACTATACTGGGCTGCCCTAAAGGTGGTACAGCCTATCTCCTTTAGGATGGACCATAACTCGCTCTGCTCTAACAGCCCAAGTACGGATTATAAGAATTAACACTGACTAAATCCGCAGTATCGGCGGTTTATTCTAATATACATCCCTTTTTATCACTGTCAAGATTATATTGCTTATCCAGAAAATAATTGGTATTTTCATCATATGAAGTTATATGGCTTGAGTAAAAAGGAACGGGTGGTCAAGGACAAAGACTTTGAAGCGGTTTATAAAAAAGGCAAACGTATCGGCAACAACACCCTGTTTATGCGGATACTTCCCAACGGCCTTGATTATGCCCGGCTCGGTATTATTGTCAGCAAGAAAGAGGTCCGCAACGCTACGGACCGCAACCGGCTCAAACGGCTGATTCGTGAGGCATTCCGGCTGAGCAAACGCCAACTGTCCAAGGGCATTGATGTACTCGTAGGTCCACGCCGACCAGAATTGACCCTGGCCGAGGTTAAGGCCGCCTTATTAAAACTATTGGCATGAACAAACTCATTAACAGAGTGTCCCAAAAGTGTCATTGCGAGGAGCGGAGCGACGAAGCAATCTCGTATTCCCCGCATAAAATAGAGATTGCCACGCTCCCTTCGGTCGCTCGCAATGACAGAATGAGGCTTTTTAGACACCCTGTTAAACATCTGATTATCGGTCTAATCAGGTTCTACCAGGTGATGCTCTCGCCCCTGCACGGACCGTCCTGTCGGTTTCAACCGACCTGCTCGCAATATTTCATCCAGGCCGTGGAAAAGAAAGGCGTCTTCTTAGGAATGCTTTACGGAATCTGGCGCGTATTGAGATGCAATCCGCTGGGCGGCAGCGGATACGACCCGGTCTAATCCGCCCCGCACATAACTCGCATCAGGCCTATTGGCCTGCCGTCAGGCTAATGCAAGTTATGTGCGGGGTCTGTGGCTATTTCTTGAGCATCGGCTTGAGTTCGTCCATAAACTCGCTCAAATCCTTGAATTCGCGGTAAACCGATGCAAACCTGACATAGGCGACCTGGTCAAGTTTCTTGAGTTCCTTCATCACCAGTTCGCCAACCTGTTTAGAGGGCACTTCGCGGTCGTATTTATCGTGGAGTGCCCTTTCTATTGAAGCCACCACTTCTTCTATTTTGTCGGTGGAAACCGGCCGCTTCTCGCAGGCCTTAAGGAGCCCGGAGAATAGTTTCCGGCGGTCAAACGGCTGGTAAGAGCCGTCCTTTTTGACCACCCGCAGAGGAAGTTCATCCCGTTTCTCGTAGGTGGTGTACCGGCGTCCGCAGGCCAGACACTTGCGCCGGCGCCGGATGGCATACCCGCCGTCCGCCGCACGCGAATCAACTACCTCGTCGTTGTCCTTCTTGCAATTGGGACACTTCATATATCGTGTAAGCGGATTGAACTGATTAAACGGAACCATGTTAAATCCGCTTAATCCGTTTACCAAACTAATAATTTCTTGTCAATAAATATACATTGTGTATAATCACCAGCATGAAGGATATTATCTGGGAACCATCCGGCGACTACCTGACCAAAAGCAATATCACCCGCTTTATGCGCAAACACTCCATCAAATCCTATGAAGACCTCATCAAGAAATCAACCACCGACACAGAATGGTTCTGGGACGCGGCCCTGAAAGACCTGGGTGTGGAGTGGTTCAAGCCGTATACCAAAATACTTGATGCATCCAAGGGATTCCCCTGGGCCAAGTGGTTCATCAACGGTAAAATCAATATCGTCCATAACTGCATTGATAGGCACGTCCGCAATCCGCAATCCGCAATCCGCAATGCGTTTGTCTGGGAAGGCGATGATGGCCAGGTCAAGAATGTCACCTATCAGGAACTGAATAATCAGGTCTGCAAGGCGGCCAACGCCCTCAAATCGCTCGGCATCAAAAAAGGCGACACCATCGGCATCTATATGCCGATGATACCTGAAATCGTCTATGCCTTCTTCGCCTGCCTGAAAATAGGCGCGGTGATAATCCCGATATTCTCCGGCTTCGGCGCCACGGCGCTGTCCACCCGGCTGGCCGATGCCAAGACCAAAGTAATCTTCACGTCCGACGGCGGGCTCAGGCGCGGCAAACAGGTGCTGCTCAAGAAAGAGGTTGACCTGGCCGCCAGGGATATCCCGACGCTTAAAAATATTATCGTGGTCAAACGACTCGGACTCAAGGATACACCGATGACGGCCGGACGCGACATC
>JACQXL010000252.1 GCA_016208805.1 Planctomycetota bacterium
ATCGTTACCGGTGCTTTTTACCTTTTCAATAATATGAGCCACATCCAGCGGCGCCATAAACTGGCCTTTTTTAAGGTTGATAACCCGGCCCGTCTTGGCCGCGGCCACGACCAAATCGGTCTGGCGCGACAACAGCGCCGGAATCTGGATAACATCCAGCACTTCGGCGGCCGGCTTGACCTCTTCCCGGCTGTGGACATCTGAGATAACCGGTAAATTAAACCGCCTTTTTACGGTATTGAGCATCTTCAAACCCTTTTTCAGACCGGGCCCGCGGTATGACTTGATACCGGAACGATTGGCCTTATCGTATGACGCTTTGAAGATAAAAGGGATGGCTAATTCGTCCGTGATGCGTTTTAACTCGCCGGCGATGTGATAAAGAACCTTTTCCTGAGGCGGAATCACGCAGGGACCGGCGATGAGAAATAACGAATTGCCGCCGCCTATCGTAAAATCACCGACTCTAATCTGGTGGGCTGGCTTCATCTATCTAACAGTGACTTGTCATGCCAGAGACAGACCACGCGATGCCGCATGGCGTCGTCCGCCTCAGGCGAAAACGAAACCCTTAAGAGGCTATCGTCGTATTGAACTCTCTTAAAAGTCCCTGTTTATTCTACTTCTTGGCGAAGTCCAAGACTTCCCAGACTGTCTGGCCGGCCATTTCCTTGCGGGCAAACCCACCCGGGATATCACGGCACATCCAGTTGCGGATGACAGTTCGGGCTTCGCCTATCTGGACTTCACGTTCGCTGACCTTGCAGTTAAGCGTCTTGTCGTTGATTTTCAGCGTCTGGTCCGAATACTTCACCTGTCCGGCCGGCGGTTTGCTCAATGCGGCCAGCGGGAAGTCCAGCACGCCCTCGCTGCGCCACTCGTTATTGACCAGCGTATAGGTTTCTATTAACACTTGCTCGGCGGTTGCATCAACCGCAACCTGTTTCTGTTCTACTGCCCCGCCGTCCACCGGCCTGATGACCTTATAATGGACAAAACTGCCCTTGGCGCAACCGGCCCAGGGATTTGGCAGAACATCGGCTCCCGGTTCCTTAGCCGCAAGTGTTGTAGAAGTGCTGGAAGTTGTCTGGCAACCAATCAATAACGAGAAAACAACAAGCGAAATAATACTGATTATTACATTTCTCATTTCCTATCCCTCCAAAAGGAACGAAGGCACCCCGCCCGTATGGGCGGGATGCCCACGTGGTTAAAACTTTTTCCCTATTTGGTTCCGAAACCAACCAGTTCCCATACGACCTGGCCGGCCATTGATTTACGGCATATTCCGCCGGGGACATCGTCGCACATCCACACACGTTCAACCGTCATTATATCGCCCATGCGGTTAACCATCTCTACCTCAAAACACTTCAGTTCCTTATCGCCCACCTTAACAACATCAACTGTTCTGGGGGTGTTCATCGGCGGTCTGGCCATCGGCGCCAGAGAAACCTCGGCGGTCTTTTCAGATTTCTTCCAGTTACCATTTTCCAACGTGGCATTTTCTACGGTGGCTGTTTCTTTGGTAACCTTCACGATGGTATCTTTGCACTCAACGGCTATCCCGTCTTTCGGGTTAAGCATCTTGTATTGACGCCAGGCGCCTTCGGGGAATCCGGCCCAAGGTGATTTCATCTGGACGACTTCCTCCAGCGACGGGATTTCGCTCTTCATCCCGAATTCCACTGCTTCCCAGACGCATTTGCCGGCCATTTCCATACGGACTAATCCGCCCGGCACTTCGTCGCTCATCACCTGGTTACCGGTGGTGCTTTTTTCGCCCATCTGCCTGGTCATCGTTACCACTTTAGCGGTTACTTTCTTATCACCGATAGTGAATGTCTGGGTTGGAAATTCTTTATCTGATTTCGGTTTGCTGAATGGCTGGAATGAAACCGGGGTCATCCCGACCTTTTCCCACTTACCGGCCATCAGCACGGCCTTAACGACCACGCCGGTATTACCCTGAACCTTGGCGAGCGTTTCGCGGTATTCAATGGTCATACCTGTTTTGGGGTCCATTTCCTTATAATGGACAAAAGCGCCTTCCGGGAATCCGGCCCACGGTGCCTTGATGGTTTCCGTTGTCGTTGTAGCGGTTTCTGTCTTACCGCCGCCGGTTGCTCCGCAACCCACGGCCACCAGACCGACCATCATTATCACTGCTGCACAAACTAACCAGTTCTTCATTAATTTTCACCCCCTTTCATTAACCGGAAAATATATAATATTACGCCGTTTCTGTCAAGGAAAAATACGAAAAATAACCCCGCAGATAATTATTGACTATACATTAGCATTTGGTAAGCAGATAGGTATATGAGAAAAGGGTTCACCGGGTCTTATTATAAGAAAGCCAGAAGTCCAAGAATCCTGCTTTCATGGTCTCCTTATAAACTGTCTCTAACGGGGTTCACGCTTGTAGAACTCCTGGTGGCCATCACGATTTTTACCTTTCTGACCATCCTGCTGGCATCGCTGTTAACCAGCGGGCTGGATATGTGGCGGCGGGGCGAGACCGGCAGCGAGACCTCGGCCCGGACACAGGAAGTCCTGCTCCAACTCCAGAAAGACATCTCCTCGGCCTTTGCCAACCAGGAAGCCCAGACCGTTATCAAGAATGAGTTCGTCAATCAGACGCCGTCCCTGGATAATGCGGTTTATTATCCGGAACCGAGTTTCTATGCCGCGCCTGATGCCAACGGCAACCACTGGCTCTACCTGACCGTCCGTAACTCCGGTGATAAAAGCAAGACATACCAGCGCGATAAGATTGAACATATCGCTTACGGTATTTCCGGGACATCGCTTATCCGGACGGTCTTTACGGCTGATAATGCGCTGGATTTCTGGCGCCGTGAAATCGGCGCCCGGACCACCTTGGCACAGGTCACCAATATCCAGATAACCCACACATTTGACAATATCATTTATTTTGGATTAACTTTTCTTGATAAAGCGACCAAATGCGATTCCCGTAGGACGACACAGCGGGCTCAACGCGTGGCGCTTCCTCAACCCAACTGCTATCTGGCCTTAGTGCAAACACTGCCGGAAACAGCGGAGGTGGAACTGGTCAGCCGCTCGGTTGCACCCGGCATAACCAGAGTGGTTTTGGTTGATGCGCTCAGTTCATCGGCCCAGGAGATAAAACTCAATACCACCCGCCCGGCCGGCGCGGCGCTGCCTGATGCGGGCGGATATGTAAGAATAGACAATGAATGGCTCCAGATTAAGGAAAAAGACCGGTTCGGGCTGAAGGTGGCCCGACGAGGTTGTCGCAATACCGTTGGGGCGGCGCATCAGAAAGGCGCCGAGGTGCTTTTTGGTGAGACAATGAAAGTGCTCGTGGCTATTGGCCATTAGCGAATAGCAGAGTTATGCGGAAAGGTTTTACCTTACTTGAAATATTAGTGGCGCTGATGATACTGGCGATTGGGCTGGCCAGCGTCTTTGCCCTGTTCGGCGCCGGGACAAGTTCATACCGCCGGAGCGTCAACGATGCCACCGTCGCCCGGATGGCCACGACCATGCTGGCTGAAATAGAAACATCCTTGCAGAACCTCCCGCCGGGGAATATACCGCTCCGCGATGCAACTAATAAAACTCACCCTGATTTCCCGTCCATCTATACGTATGACTTAACCCTCACGCCGATTACTGATTCGGCCAATGACAGTGTCTTCGTAACACTCACCATTAAATGGAAACAGCCCAAGGGATTCGGGAGCGAGAAGTTTGAGACGATTATCCGAATAAATAAGTAAACGGATTAAGCGGATAGAGCGGATATAATATCAGTTAAATCATATTAATCCGCTTACTGAAAGATGGGCTTAACCAAAACAAGTCTCGTATCGTTACTTAAGGATAAAGGTATTGTCACCTCCAAACGTTTAGGGCAGAATTTCCTGATTGACCGCAATTTCCTCAAATACATCGTGCGTACGGCCGGCGTATCAAAGGGCGATACGGTGCTGGAAATCGGCTCAGGCCCGGGGTTATTGACCGAGTTACTGGCCGAAAAGGCAAAGATGGTCTATGCCGTGGAGATTGACAGGAAGTTATATCAATTATCGCAGGAATTATTCGGACATATCAAGAACCTAAAATTCATTAATGCCGATATCTTAAGCCACAGATTGCACAGATTAAATCCCGAGATAATTAATTTAATAGGTAAAACGCCCATTAAAGTTGTTTCTAACCTGCCCTACAAAGTGGCCGTGCCGATTATCATGGGATTATTGGAATCTAATCTGGAAGGCCGGATAAAGTTACAGTCTGCAACAGTGATGGTTCAGTCAGAGGTGGCAGTGCGGCTGGCCGCCCGTACGGGGTGCTCCGAATACAGCGCGGTTTCGGTGCTCTGCCAAATGTTGGCCGATATAAAGATACTCAAGAAGATACCGCCGGAGGTCTTTTATCCCCGGCCGCATATATACTCAACGCTGGTGTCTATTACACCTATTGGCTGGGGTCGTTGGCCTAATTCTGTATCTGTCATTGCGAATCCAGACACAAAGTGTCAGGATGAAGCAATCTCAAACCAATACCAGCGTTTCAAGAAACTGGTGCAGGGGGTTTTTACCTACAGACGCAAGACGATTAGAACGGCGTTGGAAAAAAGCGGACAGAGCAACCTGATTAACCGTCTGGCCCAAGCGGGCTCGCCCGCCGACCTGCCCGACAAAGCATTGGCGCAGGCGGGAGCCTTGGCGAAGGCGGGTATTTCAGGGCGCCAAAGACCGCAGGAAATCAGCATTGAGTCGTATCTGAAATTAGAGACTTTCTACAAGCAGTGTCAAATTTAATTTTAATTCGACTTTTGGCCGGTGCGGTTTACCCCCGACCGTTGCGGGAATTACGCCGAGCCGTTGCGGGTACTACCCTGAACCGTTGCCGGATAGCCCCTGAACCGTTGCCGGGTTATCTCGGAGCCGTTGCCGGATAACCCCTGAGCCGTTGCGGGATATTCCCGCAACCATTGCTGGGGTATCCCTGAGCCGTTGGTAGATAGCCCCGTAACCGTTGACAGGATACCCCTGAGCCGTTCTGCCCTACACCCGCAACGGTGGGCGGATAACTCCTGAACCGTTCCC
>JACQXL010000090.1 GCA_016208805.1 Planctomycetota bacterium
CTGCGCGCCCTCGGCCGCGCCGGCGCCGACAACGGTATGCAATTCGTCTATGAACAGTATGATTTCGCCTTCGGAGGCGGTGATTTCTTTTAAGAGCGCTTTGAGGCGATCCTCAAACTCGCCCCGGTATTTGGTGCCGGCCACCAGCGCGCCCATATCAAGAGCCACCACCTTCTTGTTCTTGAGCGGGTCGGACACGTCGCCGGAGACTATCCGGCGGGCCAGGCCTTCTACGATGGCGGTTTTGCCCACGCCCGGCTCGCCTATCAGGACCGGATTATTCTTGGTGCGCCGGGATAACACCTGCATCACGCGCCTGACTTCTTCATCTCGTCCGATGACCGGGTCAAGTTTGCCACGCCGGGCCAGTTCGGTCAGGTCGCGGCAGTATTTCTTGAGCGTCTGGTATTTGCTTTCCGGCTCGGCATCGGTCACGCGTTGGCTGCCCCGGACTTCCTGCAGAGCCGCATAGATTTTATCTTTGCTCAGACCGGACTGTTTCAAGAGCGGCAGTTCATCAACCATGGCTAACAGAAGATGCTCAGTGGAGATGTATTCATCTTTGAGATATTCGGCCTCCTTGACTGCCCTATCAAATACCTTTTTCAGTTTGGGAGAGATGTAGGTCTGACCGTCCGGATGCGCTATTTTAGGGAACTTTTCAGTCTCGGCATCTACCTTCTGGCGAAGTTGGGTGATATTGACGCCTAACTTTTCCAGGAGCGGATGGACCACTCCTTCGGTCTGGTCCAGCAGAGCCAGCAGGAGATGTTCGGGCTGGAGTTCCTGTTGCGACTTCTTTTCGGCAATCTCCTGGGCGGACTGGATGGCTTCCTGTGATTTAGTGGTAAACTTATCTAAACGCATAGATTTGTATCATAGCAGACAGGATATAAAAGTCAATATTTTGCGCAGGTTACAGATTATCATTGACATAATTGTGCGCAGTTTATCTTGACTTTGATTCTACCAATATAATAATCAATATTTAATATTTAACTGAACTCTTGCGAAATGGGAAATAAACCACCCAAAAAGTGCCACGCCATGCGGCATGGCATGGTCATTCTGAGCCCGTAGGGCGAAGAATCTCGTCCCAAACCCTCATAAAATGCAGATTCTTCACTCCGCTTCGCTCCGTTCAGAATGACAGAGGGGGCGTTTCGCAAGAGTTCAGATTTAAGGAGGAATAAAGGAGGAATAAACTATGAAGAAGATATTTATATTTGGTTATGTCGCTCTATTATCTGTGGCGATTACACTGGCATTATCCCAGTTTGGTTGCCAGCGTGAGCCGGCCAAGCCGGCTGTTGCCCTGAAAACGCTGGACCGGATACCCTGGGACGATGTGCTTAAATGCCAAACGCCGGCCGAGTTCGGCGTATTTGAACAGAAGCATAATGTCCACATTGTCGGCTACGGCGAACCGATGCTGGATTATGTCTTCGCCCGTTGTCATAAGAGCGACGGCGAGCGTGAGAAATTCTGGCAGATATTCAACCACATCGGCGATAAACTTGCTGGTGGCGGCGATGCGCTGGCCTATGCCCGCTTTTGCTGGATGAAGGTGCTGGACGACCCGCTGGTCTTCTATCGCAGATACCGCGAGGGCGATAAGTCGGCCCTGGAGAAATATCGCATTGCCGCCTATTACGACCCGTCATCTTTCGGGGATAACATCGCAATTACTAAACCGGAGGTCTTACGAGTCATTACCAGCATACCTGATGAAATACGGGATGCGGAATATCTGACTGAACGCTACTCAATCCCGAAAGAAGAACGGTTAAAGGACGCCGATATGATCCATGGGCTGATGCGCCAGTGGACGGCTGAATTCAGGCGGTAATCCTTATTACTGAACTCTTGCGAAAACGCATAAATACCCCTCTTTTGTCATTGCGAGGTCGCCAAAGGCGACCGTGGCAATCTCGGTTTTATGCGGAAAAGACGGGGATTGCTTCAACGGCTCGTTCCAGTGGGTTAATTATTCACATAACCCTTTAATTTTATGAGGTTAATAAAAGGAAAGGATGTAATATCTGAACTCTTGCGAAATGCCCCCTCTGTCATTGCGAGCGACCGAAGGGAGCGAAGCAATCCCATAAATTTGAGATTGCTTCGGTCGTTTCACTCCCTCGCAATGACACCTTTTGAGTGGTCTTTTCCCCATTTCGCAAGAGTTCAGTAATATGCCAGATTATATACCCGCGAAACGGCTAAATGCACCGTGTCGCCGTAGGTAATTTTATAAGGAGACCAGGAAACCAGGATGCCTGGCCTCCTGGCTTCCTTATAAAAAGGAGTTAATATGCCATTACTACCGAATGAGGTCTCATATATTTCGCCCCATCAGGATATTTGACATATATCTGCACTCAAACAAAGCGATAATTTTGGTTGACATTCTCACAATCTTATGGCAACTTATTGCTTGATTGCTTGTTAATCAGATATGACAGAAACATTCGGACGCTACACAATTGAGCAAAAACTGGGCGAAGGCGGGATGGCTGAGGTCTTTCTGGCCTATGACCCTGAATTAGGCCGCCGGGTAGCGCTCAAAATCATCACCTCGGATGACCCGGAGATGCTGGAGCGTTTCCATCTTGAAGCCCGGGCCATCGCCGGACTCAGCCACCCTAATATCGTCCAGGTCCACGAGGCCGGCACGATTGACGAGCGCCACTATTTCGTAATGGACTATGTTGAAGGCGCATCGCTTGATAAATTCATCGGCGCTAAACGCACCGTATCCGGCATCCAGAACGTCGCCAAAATCGTTATGCAGGTCGCTCTGGCCCTTCATTACGCCCATACCAACAAGATTGTCCACCGCGATATCAAACCGGCCAATATCCTCATAGACAAAAACGGCAAGGTCTTCCTGACCGACTTCGGGTTGGCCAAGCAAATCGGCAGTCTCAAGAAATCGCTCACGATGACCGGCTCAATAATGGGCACGCCGCACTATATGGCGCCCGAGCAAGCCGCCGGCAAGAAGCACGAGATTGACCGCCGGACCGATATATTTTCACTGGGCGCGACACTTTATCATTGCATCACCGGGCGACTGCCCTTTGAAGGACAGGAAATCTATGAGACCTTTATGCGGATTATCAACGATGAACCGGCTCCGCCCACGGAAATTATTCCTACCATACCCAAAGACCTTGAGGTAATCTGCCTGAAATGTCTGGAAAAAGACAAGGCCAACCGGTATCAGACGGCCCGTGAATTAGCGTTGGATATCAAGCGGTATCTTGAAGACGAGCCGATATCTGCCCGGCCGACCGGCCGGATTACGCACCTCTGGCGCCGGGCCGCCAAGAACAAGCCCGCCGCTATCGGGATTACCTCGGCGGTCCTCATCCTGATTGTGGTCATCCTGTATGGTTGGCTGTCATCCGCCGCCCAGCGCCGGGAGCAACTCAGCCAGTCCCGCCGCGATGCCTACGACTATTTTGAGCAAGGCCAGTATGAAACTGCCATCTCGCTGTGCGATAAGGTCCTGACACTTGCGCCGCTTGATGAAGAAATCACTTATCTGCGCGGACAATGTCAGAAATCCATCAACCGGAAGGAAGAAAAGACCAATCTGACCAAAGAACAACAGCAACGGCGGGAAAAGGCAAAAATAGTCCTTGACCGGGCCAACGGCATAGACGATGCCGATGCAAAGATTCCTATTCTCCAGGAGGCCATTGAGATTGACCCGACCTTCGGCGAGCCGTATCAGTCCCTCGGCTATGCCTACAAACGCAAAAAGGATTATAAACAAGCCGTTTATTACTTCTCCCGGGCGATTGAGTCCACTCCCAACCTGCCCTATTCGTATTATGAACGGGCGTCAATCAGGGTCCAGATGGATTGGAAGATTGACGAGGCGCTGGCGGACTACGGAAAAGTGCTGCAATATGACCCGCACAGCCACATCGGCTGGCATGCCAAGGGCTCGCTTGAATATCATAAGCGAAAATATAATGATGCGATTTCCAGTTTCACCAAAGCCATTGAACTCTATCCTAATTTTGCTGAGGCATACTATGACCGGGGCATCGCTTATTACGGCAAATCTGATATTGAGCACGCTTTCGCGGACTTTACCGAAGTGCTCAGATTGAACCCCAAAAATGACCGGGCCTGGTACCGGCTGGGCAACGTAAACTGGGAGAAAAACCATACCGACCAGGCGCTGGAAAATTACACGGAAGCCATCAAACTAAATTCCAACCATCTTGATGCTTATCTCAAACGCGGCAATCTATATTTTGAGAAAGGCGACAGGGACCGCGCCATCGCAGATTACACCGAACTCATTAAACTGTTTCCGGTAAATGACACTGCCTATGCCAACCGCGGCAATGCCTATTATAAAAAAGGCGATATGGGCAAAGCCATGGCTGATTATGAGCAGGCGCTGAAGTTGAACCCCAAAAATAAACTGGCATACAAAGGACAGGCCGACATATATAACAGGAAGAATGCCTTTGATACCGCAATTACCCACTACACCGAGCTGCTCAGGACAAATCCGAATGAAGCGCCATTATATATTTGCCGTGCTAATTCTTACAGCCAGAAAGGCGATTATGAACGAAGCGCCATTATATACTTGCCGTGCTAATTCTTACAGCCAGAAAGGCGATTATGCACGGGCCATGGCCGACCTTGAGATGGCGCTTAAACTTGACCCCAAATCCGCTAATGCTTATGCCAAACGCGGGGTCATCCACGCAGAAAAAGGCGACCCGCAAAAAGCGCTGGCTGACTTCAACACGGCACTCAAATTAGACCCCGCATCCGCTGAGGCATATCATAATCGCGGTAGTTTCTATGGCACTAAAAATGAGTTTGACCGCGCCATCGCGGACTACACCGAATCCATTCGGCTTGACCCGGCTGAACCAGCTACTTATATCAATCGGGGACGGGTATATTATAAAAAAGGACATCTGGACAAGGCCATTACTGATTTCAACGAGGCCATCCGGATTTCACCCGGCAATGCGGAGACATACTTTGAACGTGCCGGCGCTTATGCCTGGCGTAAACAATATCAACTCGCCATCGCCGATTATAACCGGGCGATTGAACTTAAACCCAATTGCGCCAACGCCTATGATGGCCGCGGGAATTGCTATTCGGATACCGATAAACCTGACCTGGCCATTGCAGATTACACCAATGCCATCAATCTCGGCCTTAACACGGCTGATATTTACTACCACCGCGCCGCCGCCTATCTCAAGACCGAACTGCCGCAGGATGCAATTACAGATTTTACCGAGACCATCCGCCTCAAACCAGACTATATAGATGCCTACTCCGGACGCGCCTATGCGTATTTTCAGGCAGGTAATCCGGATAAGGCATTAGAGGATTATAACTCGGTATTTCGTCTGAACCCGCGTCCGAGATTAGCCGCCGAGACATACCGTAACCGCGGCCGCGCCTATGCCTTGAAAAATCAGTTTGACCAAGCGCTGGAAGATTTGAACGAGGCAATCAAATTAGACCCGACCGACGAGTGGGCCTATATTAACCGCGGCAGTGTCTATGATATGAAAGGCGATTCAGCCCGGGCGCTGGCCGACCTGAACGAAGCCGTCCGTCTGGCGCCGAATAACCCGGCAACGTATTATAACCGCGCGATTGCCTATAATATCAAAGGCGACCGGAATCGCGCCATCGCCGATTACACCGAATTGCTCAAACGATTCCCTGAAGATAACGATGTGTTCCAATGGTATAACGGCCGCGGCTGGACATATTACAAGAAAGCCGAGATAGAACGCAACCAGGCATCACAGCGGACGCTATTAGAGAAGGCATTAGCCGATTATAACGAAGCGATTAAACTGGAAAAAGATAATGCCGAGATATATTACCACCGGGCGCTGGCTTACGGATTGAAAGGCGATAAACGGTCGGCTATCGCCGATGCCCAGACCGCACTCAAACTCAACCACAACCACTCCAAAGCCGCTGAAATCAAACAACTCATCCAGCAGTGGCAGAAATAAACCACGGACCCGCCTGCGTCCCGACGGCCGTCGGGGCGGGCAGGTTGCACAGATTAAAAGCACTCATACGCCGAAGTCAAAGCCGTGTAGTCTGCCTTTCCCGACACCCTGTGTCGGGACGAAGGCAGGTGGCTCACTTGGTAGGCGACCAGGTGGCGTGGCCGTACGAACCGCGTTCGTCTGAAATCTTATGCTCCTCACCAGAACCGTCCGCCCGGATGATATATAATTCAAAATCCCGCGTAAAGCATACCAATTGCCCGTCCGGCGACCAGGAGGCGTCCTCTTCCTGTTGTTTGGTATTGGTCAATCGTTTCAAGCCGGAGCCATCCGCATTTATGACGCAGATATCGTCGCTGAACGGCCCGGCGCTTTCTGTCATATAAAGAAGGCGAGAACCATCGGGCGACCAGCGCACCGGTTTCTGGAGGACTTTCTCAGACGTTAATATCTTCTGGCCGGAACCGTCGCTGTTTATAATAGCCAAACCGGTCGGAGCGCCGAAATCAGCGCGGGATGTGAACGCCACCATCTGCCCATCCGGCCTGCCCACCGAAGCCTCGGCGCAGGCGGACGACCAGGCCGGATGAAAATCCCAGTGCCCTGACGTCAGTTTCCGCTGGTTGCCGTTATTGACATCCACCAGATAAATATTCCAGTCGTTATTCTTAAGAGTAACAAAGGCAATCTCGTTGCCATCCGGTGACCAGGCCAGTTGCGAATCCGCCACAGCGGCGTCACTGGTCAACTGCTTCAGCCCGCTGCCGTCCGCATTAACCGTGAATATCTCCGGCCGGTTATGACTTATGCTGACGGCGCCATCTTCATACTGTTTCCGTTCCGCAATAGATGCGGACTTGAAGGCAATCCGGCGACCGTCCGACCTGCCCGCCAAAGCCTCGGCGTAGGCGGGTGACCAGACCGGCTCCTCATCTTCTGAATCGTTATCCGTCAACTGGACTAATCCGGTCCCATCTGCATTTATCACATACACTTCCGCATCTTCTGACATACTATGGCTGGTGTATGCAATCTTTTGCCCGTCCGGCGCCCAGACCACGCTATCTTTGAAACCGCCCTTTTTGGTAACCTGTCTTACGGTTGAACCGTCGGCATTAATGGTGTAAACCTCATACTGCCCGCCCCGGTTGGATGAAAATGCAATCTTGCCCGGCACGCCGGCCACCACCGGCTGGCGCTTCTTATTATCCTTTGAGCCGCCCATCTTCCACGACTCCGTAACTATCTTCCACCCCGACGCTTCGGTCGGG
>JACQXL010000091.1 GCA_016208805.1 Planctomycetota bacterium
GCTCAGAATGACACTCTCCGGGTGGTCTTTTTCCCATTTCGCAAGAGTTCAGTAATTAGACGAATATTTACTTTACACAATTGTTGTCTATTCGGAACCCAAGGTTCAACTGATGCTAAAGACTCTCCCCATGCCGTAGGGTCTTGCATAGGATCTCTCCTAGTTGGCACAGCAACTCTTATTGCCTGTTGATTATCGCCGTGTGTAGCGGGACTATAATTGAAGTTAACCACCCGTTTCTCTGGGGTGTCTCCTTGGTGATGCTTCCATTCAGTGCCTAATATTGCATAAACATCCACCTCATTGTTAAAGGCAGTGTTTGTGAACCAGCCGCTTATTCCGGCATCAGGCACATTAAAATTACGGATAAACACATCCTTCTTAGTCACATTAAGCCGTCTGTGGACTCCTTGCACCATAAACCCACGCCACTCCTCATAACGACTGATACCGTCTCCATTTGTGCCGCTACCCGCAGGCATATTGTCATTATCATCAAGCTGATTATCGCCGGTCGGTCCTGAATTCTGAGGTGAGCCGTCCCGGATGAAATTATCGTCATCATCACGCTGGATGTTGGTATACAACTTGCCGTTGCCTTCTTCTTTGGCAATAAATGTTTTGCCACTAACCATAAACTGGGCATTAATCTTACCATAGGCGCCGTAATCGTAAGATTTAACAGTTACGGTTGCCTGATAATTGTTAGTCCCGCTTGTTAATGCTACATTTCTATCGCTTCCTGAAATAGTAAAATCCGTCTGGTCGGGGAATTGCAGGTCTTTCCAGATGGCTGAGTCTTCGCCGGAAGTCGGCAGGGTTTGCGGGGCATTCAGACAATAACCCGGTTCGCTTGATACCGCGAAGAGGTCAAACCTGAACTGGCCTGTTACCGTAGTCGGTATTACCACTGCTCTAATAATAGTTGTATTGTCCTCATCGCCACCTCTGGGGAAAAACATTGACGGGCATTTGAGTATCTCAACCTTAATAACAGTTACTTTGGCAGATTTAATAGTAGGGTTACATTTCAGGATTGGTCTTGGGCGTGCCGGTTGGTGTGGTTGCCTGCACGATAATATCTGCCGGGACGGTTAAGTCAGGCGGTGTGGTGTCCACCACCGTTATATTGCGTGTTACCTCACTAAAATTATCCGCGTTATCCGTGGCTCTGAAAGTAACTGCCGTAATGCCCAGCGGAAAGAATGCCGGCAACGGCCCGCCGTTTACGGTCTTGATAATATCACCTTTAAGCCCGCTCGTAGCATCTGTCGCTTGAGCGCTACTTAGGAATTGCTGGATAGCCGGGTCGTTGACAGATACACCCTCCCAACTGGTTTGCTCAACCGTAATATTGGCTGGAATATTCGTGAATACCGGCGCTGTCCAATCAACATTTGTATCCCGTGATTCCGTAGGCGCTGACGAGTTACCAGCATAATCCGTAACCGTGCAGGTAAAAGTCTGGGCTATGCCTTCACCAAAGGTATGAGATTGAGACGGGTCATAACTCTTTACGCCCGAAAGGTTATCTGGGGCGGGGTTAGTAGATGCCACTCCTGAAAGGGAATCGCTGACCGTATAATATACCATCACAGGTTGTGTATTGTTCCATCCATCGTCATTAGGTGGCGGAGTTACGGTTGGAGTTATTGTGGGTGGAGTTTTATCAAGTTTGACGGTGGCCGAATCAGTAACGGAATTACCGGCCTTATCAATCGCCGTGCCGGTGATGGGGTATTCGCCGTCCACGGTAAATGTTGCCGGCGGAGTGACCGTGTCTATACCGGAGAGTTCATCGGTTGCCTCAAAACTCAGCACCACATCCTCATTATTCCAACCGGCATCGTTGGGTTCAGCCGTCAGGACCGGCGTGATGGACGGTTGGGTCAGGTCAATCTGGATGGGCGTCTGTTTGGTTTCTTCTTTATTAGGTCTGGCCACAAGCACATTGTCAACCAGTTTATATGCCTTATCAACTGCATAATATGTAAGGGTGATAATACCTTCCTCTGTGAAAGTAATATCGGCCGTGGCCACCGGGCTGATATAAGAGACGGGGTGCACAATAACCGGCGGCTCGTCACCGATTTGATACGAGAGGTAGTCCACTCCGGCAATCGGCGGTGGCGGCTGGTCCTCGGCCCTTAAGGTTACCTGCACCGGCACGGTATTATTCCAACTAACGCTGTTTGGTTCAGGGTCAATAGTAACTGTTGTTAAGGGTGGCGTATCATCCTGGACGATTATTACCAAACTATATTTTGTCGTATCTATTGCCGGCGCAATGGGCGCCCGGTGACCGCAGGGCGCAACACCAGTCGGCGTGGTGCTTTTGCACATCGCATCGGCCGTTGCACTATAGACTTGAGCCGGATTAAGCGTGTAGGTAAAAGTCCTTCTGTATTCGCTGGCGGCGATTATATCCGCCGGCTCTATTTCGTGCTCCACACCTAACGTATCGGTTATTATAATAGTGCGACTAATTGCATCAGTATCAACTAATAACTCCACATAGGCATTTATGCTGACGGTCTCGCCGGCTAAAGCGGTGATTGGGCCGGACATCTCCACCCAGATATTTTCGCCGTCCTGATGCCCCATCTGGAAATTGCCGCGTTCTGCCACATTGAGCGTCGTCTGGTCAAGCCACATATTGGCAGTATTCCAGTTGAATGAGAAATCAGTATGGTTATAAACCCTGAAGTCAAGGGATGATACCTTTTGCTTGAGTCGCAAGCCAAGCCAGATTGGTCCTTTATCTCCTAAATAACCACTGTAATAGAACCGGACAATCCCGGCCGGGTCAATGCTGGCCGCCGGTCCGGCGCTATTGGGCGGCAAATCACGGAAGGCATATTTCCAACTGGCCGCGTTTACCCCGCCGATGCTGGCATAGTTGCTGTTAGTAACGCTATGGCTATGGTCATAGTAATAATAACTGCCGCCGTATCGGCTCGGGTCGGTCGTGGCGGTGGTCCACCAAGATTCCATCCCATCATACCATTCGTCATAATCTTCTTCCACGCTGGTGAATTCGGCGATATTGGGGTCTACCTCAATCCTGACCGCGCCCCACTAGTAATCAGCCGGCTGGCCCCTTAACTGGACATAGACTATATCGTTGACATCGGCCTTGAGCGTATCGGTCAGCGTACCATCAGACGCAACGGCTGATATACTGAATGTCGGGCCATTCGGGTTTGCCAGAGCGGAAACGGTTGCGCTATTAAGCGATAATGACGTCTTTGAACCCTTTGGCTCTGCCGCTTGTTCGGTAACAGTCAGATGCCTATCTTTAACCTGTAAAGTCTCCAATGTGCCGTTATTATCCAAATCTACCTGAATAGATGTAAGCGGTTTCTCCGGAGATATGGTCGGTGGGACAAGTTCCGGTGCGAGGGCATAATAACCGCCCTTATTAGAGAATATTACTGAACCTGTTGGATTGGAAAGGATAATCTCATCAATATTATCATTATCAATGTCCTGGAATGTCAGAGCCAGCGCAGACGTGGTAGAGAATGCTTTGTCTATAATCGTATCCGATTCATAGAAGATTCCATTTCCCTGATTGATAAAGATGGCGTTATGCGGATTACGCTTATTATGGGCAACCACTATTATATCCGGCAGGCCGTCATTATTAATATCAGCCAATTTGATGATGTGCGGAACGGTGGGCACTTCAGGCGGATGAACAGTCATCGCCAGAGAAGATGAAGCATCTGAGAATGTGCCGTTTTTATTATTCAGGAATAGCCGGATATTATGGGTTTGCGGTGAATCATTTACCCCAACGATTATATCAGGATATGTATCGGAATTGACATCGCCCACCGCAAAGGTCAGGACGTTATCTGAAATGACCACCGGATTATCCGTGCCAGAGATGGCGTTGTAACCTATAAATCCACAGGTTAGTAAGACAACCAATAACGATATTTTTACCCTCTTATGATTTAGCATGTTCACCTCCTTATGATGCTATAAGGTTTTAGAGAACAGAAGTTGTCACAGCCCAGATGTATTATTCAAGCCCCGCAGCAATAAGGAATAGATTATAATATCACTTATATTTGTCAAGCAAAATATTTACCGTAGCACAAAATATCCATAACAACACAATTTCTTGACTTAACCAAGTCCATAAGGCATAGTAACGGTTTATGTCAAACGGTAAGGTCGCAACCAATCCCGCTAATAGGGATTTAGAAACATTACGACACAGCGCCTCTCATATTATGGCCGATGCGGTCAAGCGGCTGTTCCCGCAGGCCAAACTGGCTATCGGGCCGGCCATTGAAGAGGGCTTCTATTACGACTTTGACGTGCCTGCCCCGTTCCTGCCCGAAGACCTCAAGAAGATTGAAGACGAAATGGCTAAAATCATAAAGTCTAATACCAAGTTTGAGCGGACTGAGATATCGCGCTCAGATGCCCTGAAGATGTTCAAGGACGAACCGTATAAGACAGAGCTCATCAGTGAATTACCGGCCGGCGAGCAGATAAGCATCTATAAGCACGGTAATTTCGTTGACCTGTGCCGCGGTCCGCATATCGCATCAACCGGCCAGGTCAAGGCGTATAAACTGCTCACGGCCACGGGCGCCTACTGGCGAGGGAGCGAAAAGAATAAGATGCTCCAGCGCATCTACGGCACCGCCTTCGAGTCCAAACAGCAGTTAGACGACCACATCAAACATATTGAAGAGGTCAAGAAGCGCGACCACCGATTACTGGGCAAGGAGTTAGACCTCTACAGCATCCAGTATGAAGATGCCGGGCCGGGGCTGGTGTTCTGGCACCCCAAGGGCGCGATGATACGCAAACTCATAGAAGACTTCTGGCGCGCCGAGCACCTCAAACATGGCTACGAATTCATTTACTCCCCACATATCGCCCGGCTCGGGCTATGGAAGACCTCGGGCCACTGGGATTTCTATAGAGAGAATATGTATTCGCCCATTGATATAGACGAGCAGGAATATATCCTCAAGCCGATGAACTGCCCCGGCCATATCCTGGTCTATAAAAGCAGAGGCCGGAGCTACCGCGATCTGCCGCTGCGCTGGGCCGAACTGGGCACGGTCTACCGCTATGAACGTAGCGGTGTACTGGCCGGACTGTTCCGGGTACGCGGGTTCACCCAGGATGATGCGCACCTGTTTTGCCGTCCGGACCAGCTGCGTGACGAGATTATCGGCGTGATAAACTTCGGGACGGCTATCTTCAAAGCCTTCGGGTTCAGCGATTTCAAGATAGTCATCAGCACCCGGCCCAAAGAGAAGTATGTCGGCACGATAGAAAACTGGGACCGGGCGACCGAGGCGCTCAAGGCCGGCGTGGAACAGGTCGGACTGCCCTACGAAATAGCCGAAGGCGAGGCGGTCTTTTACGGCCCCAAGGCCGATATCCACATCAAGGACTCGCTCGGCCGGGCCTGGCAGTGTTTCACTTTGCAGGTTGATTTTAATTTACCGGAACGCTTTGATATTGTATATACGAGCCAGGAGGGAAAACAGGAACGGCCGATAATGCTGCATCGGGCATTGATGGGCTCGCTGGAACGGTTCTTTGCGATATTGATTGAACATTACGGCGGCGCGTTTCCGCTCTGGCTGGCGCCGGTGCAGGCGGTAGTCCTGCCCGTACTGGAAACGCAACACAAATACGCCGTAGAAGTGCTGGAGACTCTGAAGAAATCCGGCATCCGGGCCGAGGCCGATTTGCGCAACGAGCGGCTCTCCAACCGCATCCGGTTCGCCACCAACCAGAAAGTGCCCTATATGATCGTGGTGGGCGACAAGGAAGAGACCGATAAAACTATCGCCGTCCGGGAGCGCGTCAAGGGCGACCTGGGCGCGATGAAAATAGAAGAGTTTATTACGAAGTTAGCCACGGATTACACGGATTTTAAATACTGAACTCTTGCGAAATGCCCCTTTTGTCATTCTGAACGGAGTCCCGACACCACCGTGTCGGGACGGAGTGAAGAATCTCCTTTTTATGCGGATTTGGGACGAGATTCTTCGTCCCGACACTCCGTGTCGGGACTCAGAATGACACTTTTTGGGTGGTTTATTTCCCATTTCGCAAGAGTGCTCTTTGCGTCCCAAAGAGCGGGGTCAAACTGCCACACTATGAAATCTGTGGCTCAAGGAAGGAGGTAGGCAATATACAAAACCTATGAATTAACGAACGTATCCGCATCAGGCAGATTCGCCTGATAGACGAGAACGGCGGACAGGTCGGGGTTATTGCGACCGAAGAGGCCTTGAAGATGGCGCTGGAGCGGGGCTATGACCTGGTGGAGATATCACCCAACGCCGCACCGCCGGTCTGCAAGATAATGGATTACGGCAAGTATAAATATGCCGCCCATAAAAAGGAACAGAAGACAAAGAAGAGACATCACCAGACCAGGATAAAGGAATTGCGGATGAGGCCGATAACCGAGGAGCACGATATCCAGGTAAAAATCAACCACGCCCGCAAGTTTATTACAGAGGGCGATAAGGTGCTGGTCACGGTCCAGTTCAAGGGCAGACAGATTACCCATAAGGAACTCGGCTACGCACTGCTGGGACGAGTCACCAATGAACTGGCCGATGTGGCCAAACTGGAAAAACCGATTACCAAGGAAGGATATAAATTATCAATAATATTGACGGCCAAGTGAAGCCACGGATTACACGGATTATTCCGTGCGTTTCTGCGGTGAAATAGAGGTAAATTA
>JACQXL010000242.1 GCA_016208805.1 Planctomycetota bacterium
GTGCCGCGTTTACCCCGGCCGGTATCTATCTGCACCGGCGGCGTCTGCGTATTATCCCAGATGACGCGCACCTGGAATCCGGAGCCGGTGATGCCGTCGTATTCAATGGCCTCGCGGCCTATCTCCAGCACCCCCCTATCAGGGAAACCGGTCGTGGCCTTGACCGCGATATTTGTGGCGGTGGTGGACAGGTCGGCCGTGAGTTCGGTGGTAATCTTCTGGTCCGTGTCGTTGTAATGCCCGAATTCGCCGACCGGCTTGCCGTCCACAAAGAGGGCCAGTTGAGAACACTTGGTGCCCTTCCAGTAAGCGCCGAAATGATACCAGGTCCGTTCCGAGAGCGCAATCTGCGCCCGAACCTGTGCCGCCTTGCGCTCCACCGTCGCATCGCAGACCGATAATATCAACTCGTTATTCTGGTAATATAATGTAAAGCGGTTCTCGTAATCCTTCTGCTTGATATCAAAGATGGTACCGCCGGGGGCGCCATTAAACTTAACCCAGCACTCTATCCCGCCCGGCTTGACATCCGGCTTGACGGTCAGGTCGGATTCAAATGCGAATATCTCGCCCGTATTATAAGTCAGCGCGCTGCCGCCCAGGAATGCGCCCTCGTGATAATCCGGGAAGGAATCCCGCTTGACCACATAGTTGCCGCGTTTATCCTCAGCCGCACGGAGTTTCAGTTCACCGGCCTGGTCGTCTCTGGAATAATCCGGCTCGGCCGGCCTGGGCACGTCGGCAAACGAATGCAACTTGGACGACGGATTGGTCAGTTTCGGATATGTTATTACCCGTCTGAGATTGCCCATCGGCATATTCAAGAAGGTATCAAAATCATACTGGCTCTGGATGCTCCAGGTCAGTTTACCATCGGCCGGGCCGAGGTCGGCGATATCGTTAAAGGTCGTCCGGACGGCCTGGGTGCCGGACGGGTAATTAACGATTCCGCTGGAAGTAATCTTATAGACATCTTCGGAACGGTAACAGAACGGCAAGGTGCCGGTGAATTCCTGGCCGATGAAATCCGTCAGGGTTGCCGAACGCGGGTAACGGGCGCTGGTCCAGAGATAGCCGGCCTGGCGGCCTTCAATCACCTTTTCCCCTACGGCATCTCCCAGGAATGACAGGTAGTCGGTCGGGTTCTTAAAGACACGCCTTTTTATCTCACCGGTTAATTCCGCGGCCTGGTCAGGGGTGATGCGCTCGTCCACTATCCGACCGTCCGGCAGGCGGTATCTGATACCAACGCCCCGGAGCAAGCCAATCAGAACCTCTCTTGAGGCCGTATTGATATTCACGGCGTGTGGTTGTTCCACCTCAATGATGGTCTCAGGCGAGATAAATTCTTCCGGCACAATCCGGTCAAGGAATATGGGCACCGGTGTGCCTGTGGTTCTGAACATCTCGCGCTTGAGATTACGGGCGATGAAATTCGGATGCGGGTGCGGATTATAACTCAGCGGCACCGGCCTGATATTCTGACAGGGCGGCCCGCAGGGCTGGAAATTAACGATGGCCAGGAACTCTTTGTTGCGATTGGTCAGCCGAACCCTGACTCCGCCCTCGTCCCCGCCGCTAAGGGCGGGACTCCGTTGTGACTCCGCAAAATAGAATGTCTGATGGTCAAGGTAGAGAATAGTGCGGGCCAGGCCGGTGCGGTCTTCGTAGTGCTGGTAGCCGACCAGGTTCTGCGGCTCCACCCAGCCCGTGGCGCGCCAGGAATATTCAGTCAGGAATTCACGCGGGTCGTCCACCGGTTTGAGCAACGACTTGATATTGTTAACCAGCCGGGCCGGAGCGGTCAGGAGCGCAATCTTGGACTGCTCATCATGGACATTGGCGGACCAGATAGCGCCTTTAGGGTCATTGAAGCCTGCCCGCCCTATCTGGCCGGGCGGGTTAGTAACTGTGGGAAAATTGACCAGGAACTCGTTTTCGGTATCGTAGTCCGGGGTGTTGAAGGGCGCCCGGGCGCCGGGCTGGAGTTCGGTATTGAAGCAGGTCCGTGCCAGTTGCGAGGCGGCGTAGTTGAATGAGCCCTCGGCCACAAACCGGCTCTGGGTGGTGTTAAAGAAATTCTTGGATGTCTTTTCCTTGTAGGTCATAGAGACGACAAACGGCGTGGCTAAAAGGACAAGCAAGGACAGGACCAGAATGGTCAGAACTAATGCCAGACCTTTCCTTCGTCCCTCAGGACAAGTACTCATATATAGGCATTAAACTAAACAGGAATAAGATAGTCAAGCGAAATCAATCTCATCAACCCGACCGTTCAGAGTGAACCTGTTCTCCCAGTGGGGTCAAGGTGAACCAATAGAGATGCAGTGGAAATATTTTCAGAAAAAAGCAATATTTTCCTTGACTTACCAATATTATCTGTTATAGGTGAGCCATAATGACAGACAGACAGACAGACAGACAGCACACCAGCAAGCAAACCCGCAGAGCCCCTCGGCTACGCTCGGGATAAACTCCGCCTCCCGAAGAACGAGGGATAAACACTGCGTTGTAGGGCGACACTCACCATCCCGCACCTACTTTGGCACGGGAACATGGCATCCAACAAGTCCTCCCGCCAAAGTGGGTGCGGGACAGGCGCCGACACGAAGACACAAAGAATAATCATCAGTTCAATCAGATAAATCTGTTACTTGGGCTGTTAGACTTTAGTCGTTATCAGCCCAGTATAGTCGGCCCGTACGGGCCGTACTATTAATCCGTTTACTAAAAGCCCGCCGATTGTTCCCGACACGGAGTGTCGGGACGAAGCAATCTCTGCGGGGAAAGGAAGGTTGTTA
>JACQXL010000243.1 GCA_016208805.1 Planctomycetota bacterium
TGTAAGTCAAGGAATTTGCAACCACAGATAACACAGATAAACACGGATAAGATATAACAGGGACTTAGACGAGACTCTTAAGAAACAAGATAATCCCGTAAAAGTCTCTTAAAAGTCCCTGTTCAGCAGTTTATTCAATTCTATCTCGGAGATAGTAAACGCGTGTTTGGGCTCCGGGAACTTGCGCGTCTTGACATCACCGCGGTAATTCTTGAGCGCATCCAGGATGACGCCGCTTACATTAGCATACTGCTTGACGAACTTGGGCGTGAAGCACTGGTATAATCCGATGATGTCGTGGATAATCAGCAGTTGCCCGTCCACGGCATCACCCGCGCCGATGCCGAACACCAGGCAGGAAATACTATCCTTAATCATCTTACTGACCTTGGTCGGCACGCACTCCAGCAGAATCCCGAACACGCCGGCCTTTTCCAGCGCCCTGGCGTCGTCAATCAGCAGTTTGGCGCTCTCGGCGTCCTTGCCCTGGACCTTGAACCCGCCCAGCATAGAACTGGATTGCGGCGTCAGCCCGATATGGCCGACCACCGGGATGCCGGCATTGACGATGGCCCTGACTGTCTCGGCAATCCGGACGCCGCCTTCCAACTTAATCGCATCGCATCCGGCCTCTTTCATAAACCGGCCGGCGTTATAGACCGCGTCCGTGGCGCTGACCTGGTAGGACAGGAAGGGCATATCGCCGATGAGGAATACATTGGGCGCGCCGCGCCGGACCGCCTTGCAGTGCTCTATCAGGGTATCCATCGTGATGGGCAGGGTGCTGGAATTGCCGTAAACAACCATAGAGGCCGAATCGCCCACCAAAATCATCTCTATACCGGCCTGCTCTTCCAAAACCGCCGTCGGGTAATCGTATCCTGTCAGCCATGAGATAATTTCGCCATTCCGGCGCAGTTCGTACAGGTCCGGGATGGTAACTTTCTTATCCATTTAGGCCTCCTCTTAAGTAAACGGATTGAACGGATAAAACAGACAGAACAATCAGCCCAATCAGTTTAATCCGCTTACCTTGCAGGTATTGTATGGGAAATAAGTGTTGAGTCAAGACAAATCGTTACCGGGAAATCGGCCCAACTCCGGGGCGACGGGGACACAAGGTTAATCTGTGTCCATCTGTGTTTACTCTCAGTTCGAACTTAGTAAGTTACTGAAAGTTATCCCGATTTATCTGGAAAAGTAAAAAATGAGACAGGCGGGACAGACCACCCGGCCCGGTAATCCGGGAAGTTTTACACGAAGATTTACTTGACAGATAAAATATTATTTCTATAATATTGCCAAATGAAATTCAGCGAGTTATTGAGCCTCATATTGTTAATGTCCTACCCATCGGGTCATTCCTGCCCCTGCTTCCGCAGGGGTAAACTTGTCCCCGCGAAGGCGGGGAGCAGGAATGACACCTTTGGGGTGGTTTTTTCCCCATTTCGCAAGAGTTCAGATTATAGTAAGCGCGGTTGTCCAAACTCGGTCAGGTGGGACAGTCCATAATTTAAAAATCAACCACAGATGAACACAGATTTACACAGATACAGCGCGGAAATCGGGACAGACACCAGGGGGTCGCTTTGTGTCTTTGTGGTGAATAATAAGAAAGGTTATCTATGCCTGCGACAATATCAATTGACCGGCGCAGACAGCCACAGGTCTCGCTCCAGGCGGTGCAGACCGCACTGGCCGAGATAAACTGGCCCATCCGGGAGGTTACCCAGCAGCGGTTTTTCGCACCATCCGGCAAACGGGCCAACGAGTCCTACGGCTATGTCCTCAATGTCCCCAAACACCTGCCGGTCAAGGAACTCTGGGTCGGCTTCATCAGCCACCAGAAGGCGCCGGCCGGTATCTATGCGGCGCTCAACCCGGACCTGGGCCACAGCCCGGTCCTGACACCCCGCGATACCGACTATAAAATGTCTGAGTTCGGCAAATATCTTCTGATGAAACAGATTCTACCCCTGGCTGAGGTCCGGGCTCTGGAGCGGCAATACGGGGCCGATGACCTGACCAAATACTATAAAAAAGTCCTCCGCCGGGTCTATCCCTTTTCGGCACCGCATAAGTGCGCTCAGAAGAAAGCAATCGTGTTTAGATGAAAAAAGTCCGTCGCACCGGTCGGCCCAGCGCCTATGAGGTGGCCCTGGCCAAGGGCGACCTGCGCCTGCCCAAGGATGTGCTCCGGCACGACCCGTTTGAGGATGACCTGGATAATTTCATCACCTTCTGGAAGTTCTTAGGCCGACCCGGTACCAAAACACTCTATCACCTGTTGATGTGGTCGGACCACCAACGAAACCGCAAGGAGGCCGCCTCGGCCATCGGGTTAAGCGGTCCCGGGGCCGTGCGCAAAATGCTCAAACGACTCCAGATGTCCTACCAGAAAAATAAAGAACGTTTTAGCCCACATCATTAGCCGACCGTCCACTTACAAACCCGGCATCCACCCACAGGGGATTAGATACTACCTGACTACCTATTATCCACTACCGTCCTAGATATACTCTACCACCATATCAACACATACCCCCAGGGCCGGTAGGTATGATGGACTGCCTTAATAGTCTATATCTGTTATGGTCGTTGGTATGCACCCCGACCATATCAACACATACCCCCAGGGCTGGTAGGTATGATGGATTACCTTAATAGTCCATATCTGTTATGGTCGTGGGTATGCACCCCGACCATATCAACACATACCCCCAGGGCCGGTAGGTATGATGGACTGCCTTACTAGTCCATATCTGTTATGGTCGTTGGTATGCACCCCCACCATACCTACCCCCCCTGTCCCTGTTTTTGGGGGTAAGGTGGACAAGTGGGTACATGTTTCCGGGATGTGCAAAAATATTCTCATCATAACA
>JACQXL010000244.1 GCA_016208805.1 Planctomycetota bacterium
ACGCATTAGACATTATGAAATTAGGTTACTATCCCGGTTGTGCATTGGAAGGCAGCGCCAATGATTATGCGCTGGCGACCGAACGGGTGATGAAAGAACTCGACGTGGAACTGGTGCCGGTCCGGGACTGGAACTGCTGCGGCGCCTCGGCCGCCCATTCCACCAACCATAAACTATCTATCGCCCTGCCCTACCGCAACCTGGCCATTGCTAAAGAGCAGGGCCTGGCTGAAATATTCGCGCCCTGCCCGTTCTGCTCCAAAACACTCATTAACACCGGCCATGAAATTGCCGAGAACCACGCTCTTAACGACCAGATGAAATCGGCCACCGGATTATCATACGATAACTCCGTAAAAATAATCAACAGCGTTGCCATCTTCAACAGGTTGACAGACCTGATTACGCCCAAACTCAATCCGGAGCGTCTGAAAAACCTCAAGGTCGCCTGTTATTACGGCTGTCTTTTAGTTCGGCCGCCCAAGGTGCTAAAATATGACGACCCGGAACAGCCCACCTCTATGGACGAGATAGTAAAAAAGATAGGCGCCGAGCCGGTGGACTGGGAATACAAGATAGAATGCTGCGGCGGCGGGTTCACCGTCTGCAACGAGGATGCCGTGCTGGAACTCAGCAACAAGATACTGGACGACGCCAAGGCAAACAATGCTGAGGCCATCATCGTCGCCTGCCAGATGTGCCAGTTCAACCTGGATATGCGCCAATCGGCCATAGAAACCAAATACGGGCTTACATATAATATGCCCATTATCTATCTGCCACAATTAATCGGGCTGGCGATGGGCATTGAACCGAAAGAACTCGGATTGAACCTGCACTTTGTAGATACGGCACAGGTGATTGGGCAATTAGGGAATCAGGAAATGGAGATTAGGAAATCAGAAAATTAGGTAAATAAAATGCCATCATTCGAAGACCTGATAATATGGCAGAAAACACATAAGTTGATGTTACGAATTCATGAAATAGCAAGTCGCCTGCCAAAAGAGGAGAGGTTTGGAGTCGGTGGCCAGATAAAACGCTCATCATCTTCTGTCTCTGATAATATTGCGGAGGGTTACGGCAGTTATTATTATAACGACAAGATTAAAAAATTCTATGTCTCTCGAGGAGAAGCAACGGAAACACAGAATCATTTAAGGAGTTTAGAAGGGAAAGGATGTCTCAAATCTGAAGAGACAAATGAACTTGTTACTGAATATACGGGAGTGATTAAAGGAATTAACGGTTATGTAAACTATATCAGGCGGAAAAGGAAAGATAATAGGTGATAGCAAATAGCCCCTGATACCCTAATCACCTGATACCCCTTTCCTAATCACCTAATATCCTGATAACCTAATATCTATGTCAAAGATAGGCGTTTTTGTTTGTCACTGCGGCGAGAACATCTCGCGCACCGTGGATGTGGAAAAGGTGCGCGATGTCGCCCAGACGATGAAAGGCGTAGTCCACGCCGAGGACTACAAGTATATGTGCTCCTCGGTCGGCCAGAACCTGATTAAGAAAGCCATCAAGGAAAAAGGGCTGACCGGCGTGGTGGTCGCCTGCTGTTCGCCCAAGATGCACGAGCCGACCTTCCGCAACGCCTCTAACGAAGCCAAACTCAACCCCTATCTCTGTGAGATTGCCAATATCCGCGAGCAATGCTCCTGGGTGCACGAGGATAAAGCCATCGCCACGCCCAAGGCGATTGACCTGACCCGTCTGATGGTGGAAAAGGTACGCCAGAACTCCGCCCTGTCCGAGATTAAAGTGCCGCTGACCAAGAAGGCGCTGGTCATCGGCGGCGGCGTGGCCGGCATCCAGACCGCGCTGGATATCGCGGACGGCGGCCATCAAGTCATTCTGGTAGAGAAAACCCCGTCCATCGGCGGCCGGATGGCCGGGCTGTCCGAGACCTTCCCGACCCTGGACTGCTCCCAGTGCATCCTGACGCCCAAGATGGTTGACTGCGCCCGGCACAAAAATATCAAACTCTACACCTACAGCGAGATAGAAGAGGTCAAAGGATACCTGGGCAACTTTGAGGTTACCATCCGCAAGAAAGCCCGCTTCGTCAAGGAAGACGTCTGCACCGGCTGTGGACTGTGTTATCAGAAATGTCCCCAGAAGAAAATACCATCCGAGTTTGACGAATATATGGGCAACCGCACGTCCATCTACGTCCCGTTCCCGCAGGCCGTGCCCAATATCCCGGTCATAGACAAGAACACCTGCACCAAACTGCTCAAGAACCGTTGCGGGCTGTGCGAAAAAGTCTGCCCGCCCGGCGCGATTGATTACACCCAACAGGATGAACTCATCACCGAAAAGGTCGGCTCCATCGTCGTGGCCACCGGCTATGAACTTATTCCCAACAACTTATACGGCGAGTATGGATACGGCAAATACAAGGACGTGATTAACGGCTTGCAGTTTGAGCGGCTGGTCAGCGCATCCGGCCCGACCAAGGGCGAAATCAAACGCCCATCCGACGGCAAGGTCCCGGAAACGATTGTCTTTATCCAATGCGTCGGCTCGCGCGACCCGGCCAAGGGCATCACCTACTGCTCCAAAATCTGTTGTATGTACACGGCCAAGCAAACGATGCTCTATAAACACAAAGTCCATCACGGCCAGGCCTATGTCTTTTACATTGATATCCGGGCCGGCGGCAAGGGCTACGAGGAATTCGTCCTGCGCGCCATAGAAGAAGATGGCGCGATATACCTGCGCGGCCGGGTCAGCCGCATCTTTAGGAAACCTGCCCGACAGCCAGGCGGGGGCGATAAACTGGTTGTCCGCGGGATGGATACCTTGAGCGCTAAGAAAGTGGAGATAGAAGCCGATATGGTCGTCTTGGCCTCGGCAATGACGCCGCCCAAAGGCATAGAAACGCTCTACCAGAAATTAGGCACCTCTTATGACAGTTACCACTGGCTGTCCGAGGCGCACCCGAAACTCCGGCCGGTGGAAACCACCAATGCCGGCATCTTCCTGGCCGGCGCCTGCCAGGCGCCCAAGGATATCCCGGACGCAGTGGCGCAGGCATCCGGCGCGGCCAGCAAAGTACTGGCCCTGTTCTCCAAAGACATACTGTCCAAAGAAGGCACGGTCGCCCGCATCAACGAACTACTCTGCACCGGCTGCCAGATGTGCATCAACGCCTGTCCTTACAAGGCGATAGAACTAAAAGATATTAATGACCGCCAGGGCAAACTCGTCCGCCAAGTAGCCAGGGTCAACGAAGGACTCTGCCAGGGTTGCGGCGTCTGCGTAGCCGTCTGCCCGTCCAAATGCCCTGACCTGGCCGGCATCACCGAAGAACAAGTCTATGCCGAGTTAATGAGTTTGGCCTGAGCCACGGCGCAGGGTTATCAACAGGGACTTTGATGAGACCAAAATATTCATCTTTTTGTTGACACCTCTTTAAATCTCTGATATAGTTACGGGCGTATGACCCCGCTCTTTCCGCCAGCCCGCAGGCAGTCCCGTTTATCCCGTAGGGGCTAATAGGGGGCCAGAAAGAGCGGGGGGAATCTATATGAAAGCGCAGCGACAGCGGAGTCCCGCCCCAAGCGGGGATGCAATCAGATATTTACACAATGCCAGAGAAATACTTAAGAAAGCCCCGCGAGAAGGGCGTTTTTATACGGATACCAAACCGGTGCAGGAAGCCTGCAGTACCGCTTATTTATCCGTTCTTAAAGCCATTGATGAATTTTTACTATCCAGAGAACTAACCCCAAAAGAACTGCCTAAATCCGTTGATAGTTACAGACACCTCATCAGCAAATACTGTGCTATGCATAACGGTAAATTAAGCCGGGAATTCGGCTACCTTTATGATACCTTACATATCGCCGGTTATTATCGTGGGCTTCTGCACGATGTAGCGGAACTACGGGAAATATTTAACGCCGCCCAGCAGTTCATAGGAAAAATTAGCAAATAATCTTGACTTATTACACATATTTGTTAGCGATAAAACAATGATGACAGCACAGCACAGCACAGCACCCCGCTCTTTCCGAGAAAGAGCGGGACTCCGCTTCGCTACGCAGCACAGCACCCGCAAACCCAGATAATATAAGCGTTACAGGGCGTTCTGCAATTCTACCCTTAAATTTATTATATCATCTCTTACATTATATTGTTTATTAACCCAAAACTTCCGCCCTTGACGGAAAAAGGAGGTATCCTATGGAAAAGAAATGGATCGGAAGAATGATAGCGGCACTGTTATTCATTGCCTTTATCACCACCTTTAACTACGGCGGTTGCGGGGGCGGCAAGAAATCCAGCAGCGGCAGTAGCGGCACACCAACACCGACCCCAACCGCACCGACCCAGGTAACCTCCCCAACTCCGGCTAATGGGGCGACCAATGTTCCCTTTGGAGATATCAGTTGGGCAGCAGCCAGCGGCGCAACAAGTTACGATGTCTATTTCGGCGCCACCTCGCCGGGGACATTTAAGGGCAATCAGGCCGGCACGACTTATAACCCCGGGACACTTTCCGGCGACAACATTTATTACTGGCGGATTGACTCAAAGAATGCGGCCGGCACGACCACTGGCATTGTCTGGAGTTTTACCACTGCCCCATGGGACATTACCATCGTTGATTCTGCTGACGATGATGGGCTGCACACCGACATTACCATTGACTCTCTTGATAAGGTGCATATCAGTTACTATGATGCCACCAATGGCGACCTGAAGTATGCGACCAATGCCACAGGCGTCTGGGTGATAGATTCCACTCTTGATCCTACTGATGATGTTGGGCTCTACACCTCCATTGCCATTGACTCGCTTGATAATGTGCATATCAGTTACTATGATGCCACCAATGGCGAACTGAACTATGCGACCAATAAATGACCCAGCCCCTGCGCCCCGATGCCTTCCCGATTAGGTCGGGACTCCGCTGTCGCTGCGTCGGATACGGGGCGCTCCGCATCGGAGCATCGGAGCGCACAGACCCGTACTGGCTTCGGCCAGGCGAGAGTGATGGAGAAGTGATGGAGGGACACTTCCCATTGGGGGAATGGCTTGATTCAGGCGGGTTGCCCCGATCGTCATCGGGATAAGGCCCAGTAACGGTCCCCCGATCTTTGTCCCTACGGGATAAACGTCCCAAAGAGCGGGGTCCCTGACTGGCTCTAATAGGGCGGGGTTTTCTGAATTTGCCTAACACACCCCTACCCCTCTTTTTAGAGGGGATTTGTGGCGTTGGACAAGAGACAAGAGGTTAGAGTGTTTTAATGTTACGATGTTTGACACTGTAACAATCA
>JACQXL010000092.1 GCA_016208805.1 Planctomycetota bacterium
CAGATTGAAAAACGTATGCGCAAACTGTCGCAGGTAAAATCTTAGACATAGGTACACACCCCCTACCCCCTCTTTTTAGAGGGGATTCGGTTGGTAAGTCCCCTCTATCAAGAGGGGATTTAGGGGTGTGTTAGGAGTTAAAGATGTCCAATCGTCTGGCCCGGGTGGCAAGCGAGCTCCAGAAAGAACTCAGCCAGTTGATTCTCTACGAGTTAAAAGACCCGCGCATCGGGTTTATCACGATTACCAAGGTTGAACCGACCGCGGACCTCCAGTTTGCCAAGGTCTTTGTCAGCGTGTTGGGCGATAAGAAGAAACAGAAAGAATCCATTGACTGCTTGAACCGGGCCAAAGGGTATATCCATAAAACAGTTACCGGCCGGATGCGGATGCGCGCCCTGCCGGCCTTCTCGTTCCATTTTGATAAGACCATTGAGGAACAGATAAGGATTGAGGAGTTATTTGATAAGATAAAACAACAGGATTAAACTCCCGTACGGGCGCTAAATCCGTTGTTTTAGAGGAGGGGAGGAAATATGCAAAGCGTGAGCGGAGTCCCGTCTAAGGCGGGAGAAAAAAGAAAATGGTGGAGCCGAACGACCCGCCTGCGCCAAGGCTACGGCGGGCAGGCATCCCGTACTTACGGAGCCGCAGCGGAGTCCCGCTACTTATTGCGGGATGCGGGGTTGATGCCGGTTATAGCCGGTTTACTTGGACTCATTATCGGTTGTGGTGAAAGCATTGAATCCCAGATTGATAAAAACATCGGAGAAATCGGTAACCGGCGCTCTAATGCCCAGGCCCGCGAGGCCAGCGTTAAGGAATTGGTCCGTATCGGTAAGCCCGCGGTCCAGCCGTTGATTTATACCGTCAAGAAGAATACGAACTCACTGGCCCGGGCCAATGCCGTTACCGCATTAGGCCGGATTGGCGACAAGTCGGCCGAGGACACGGTCCGCAAGGCCCTGGAAGATAAAGAACCGGAAGTCCGGGCCAGCGCAGTTGAAGCGATTGCTAATCTGGCCGGCGAGAGGGCAATTATGACCATCATTGATATGTTTAAGGATAAACACCAGAGCCCGCGTGATGTGGCCAAGATTATGCTCAGCACCAAACTCAGCCCGACCGCCATTGCGCCGCTGATTAAGTGTTTTGACGAAAAGGACGCCTTGGTCCGTCTGGAAGCGCAGACAGCCCTGGCCCAGATGGGTAATAAACCGTTGCCGCAACTGATTGAGAAACTATCGGACAACGACCCCGAGGTGGTGGTTCTGGCCTCCCGGACCCTGGCTGCGATTGGCGACAAATCCGCGCTGGAACACATTAAGGCCGCACTGGACCGCTATCCTGAGGGTGAGAAGAACTATCAGATAAGAAAGAAAATCGCCGGCGCCTATAACGACTTGATACAGAAATAGAACCTCTGATGTTACAGTGTTTTAATGGTTTATTGTTATAGCGTTATCATCGTAACATTGTAACACTGTAACATTATAACATCTTATGCGTTCAGACAACCGTCAACCCGACCAACTCCGTAAGGTCATCATCACGCCGGGCTTTGTGGATTCTGTCCCCGGTTCGGCCTTAATCCAGTTAGGCAATACCAAGGTTCTCTGCACGGCCAACTGGGAACTGAAGGTGCCTGATTTTCTGGTGAATAAGGGTCGGGGCTGGTTGACGGCCGAATACGGGATGTTGCCGGGTTCAACCACCCAGCGCAAGCCGCGCGAGGGCCGGAGCGGTCGGGCTGACGGCCGCACCCACGAGATTCAGCGGCTGATTGGCCGTTCGCTCCGGGCCGTGGTTGACCTGGAACTGCTGGGTGAAAAGACGCTCTGGATTGACTGCGATGTCCTCCAGGCCGACGGCGGCACCAGAACCGCGGCGATTACCGCATCATTTATTGCGCTCCAGCAGGCCGTTAAAAAGATGCTCGCCCAGCAACTGGTTATCAAAAACCCGGTTCGGGCGCATTTAGCCGCGGTCAGCGTCGGCAATGTCAACGGCCGGATGCTCCTTGACCTGTCTTACCCGGAGGACTCCAAGGCCGAGGTGGATATGAACATCGTGATGACCGACAGGTATGAGATTGTGGAGATTCAGGGCACGGCCGAGTCCAAGCCGTTCTCCGAGCGTGAACTGACCGAAGGCATCACCCTGGCCAAAAAGGGCATTGACGAACTGATTAACATCCAGAAACAGGTTCTGAGTAGTTTATAGACCGGCCCAGCATCCACTTTGGCACGGGAACACGGCTATACAGTAAGTCCTCCCGCCAAAGTGGGTGCTGGGCTGCTCGTCCCCCGCCAGAACGACACTGTCGGGCTGGGGTCAGGCGGGCCGCCATCAAACGGGGAAGTTAAAGCGGTATTTTGGGAAGAACCCAGCACATAACTTATGTGCTGGGCGGTAGACCGCTGAAATAAAGGAAAAGAAAATATGTAGTCTGTCCCGCGAGACCGCGAGAATAATTTGACAAATAATCTCTTTTTGTTAATTTATCGTATGAAATTTCAACCCCGCTCTTTGCGAGACAAAGAGCGGGGGAGTGCCTATCTGGTTAATGGAGGTTAGACAAAAAATAGGTGTGTTAGGTTTGATATGAAGAATATCAGATTAACAACCTCCTCAAGTTATTATACAAAAATACTTATCGGAGCAACAAAATAGTGAAAAAGATTTATATCATTTTCTGGATTTTATTAATCGGGCTAACCGGCGCCATCACCATAATCGCAACTCGGAAACTGTCGAACAATGTCAATCCGGCAGTCAAAAGCACTGATAATAAACCCAATCTTATTGATAACGCAGAATTTAGCCGAGAAATCGTTGACCTGCAAAAAGAGTGGTCAAACTTGAATATTATGCTGAATTCGTTGACCGCGCAGGCACCGGTTAAGAATATACCTGCGCCGAAAACTTCGGCCATCGCGCCGCAACAATCCGAATCATCGTCGCAAGCGGATGACCCTTTTGCCGAACTCAAAAAGCGGCGGGCGGAAATAGATCGCCAGCAAGAAAACCAGAATGAGAATACACCGCCCGCAAATCCGCTAACCGAAGAAGAACAGCGCGAGAAACAGCAGAAATTCAGACAACGGTTGATAGAAACCACCGCCCAGCGGCTTAATCTCAGCGATTACCAGCAGACCGAATTTATCAATGCCCTTGCCGAGCGTAACCGAAAATTATCCGAAACTATCAGCAGGTTCCGTAGCGGGCAGACGACTTATGACCGGGTCAGACCAGAGGTGGATAAAATTCGGGCTGAGGCCGATGAGAAACTCAAAACCCTTCTCACGCCCCAACAATACGGAGACTATAAAGGGATGGAAGGCAGCCGGATGATGGGACGGGAATTAAGGGGCGATGAATAGATTCACCACATTACTGAACTCTTGCGAAATGGGAAAGAGACCACTCAAAGAGTGTCATTCTGAG
>JACQXL010000060.1 GCA_016208805.1 Planctomycetota bacterium
AGGATGCGCAAAAATTTATCATCCACAACATTTGACAGTTTCTCAAATAAATCGCCTTCTTTTAATAATCTGATTAATTTAAGTAAACCTGTTTTCTCTCCTAATTTTAGTGAACCAATCGCAGGCAGGTCGGGGCAGACAGGTCTTTGTGGTTGTTTTGCAGTTATCTTTATAGCCGGCGTGGCCATAAAAAATCTTCTAAAAATAACACAATTTTCTTGACACAAATATGCCAGTTTGTTATTACTTTCACATTCACAGTTATACCAAGTGTCTTTTATCACTGTGATAAAAAGCACTAATTAGGGTAGGAAAAGGGATAAGAATTAGAGTAAAACAACAATCTTAAGAAAGGAGCGGCAATTATGAATACCAAACAGATTAACCGACGGGACTTTTTGAAGCTCGGTGGGTTAGTGCCGGCCTTGGCGCTGACGAATTTAGGCGTTTCTAAAGGATTCTCCGCCACTCTTCCCGCTTCTAACAGGTTGAAATATGCCAAAGAGACCACTTCTATCTGTTCTTTCTGCGGCGGTGGTTGTGGGCAGATTGTTCATACAGAAGGTGGTAAAGTAGTTTATGTAGAAGGCGACCCGGACCATCCGGTCAATCAGGGTTCGCTCTGCAGCAAATCAAATGCCACATACCAGATTGTTAATAATGAAAGGCGATTAAAGAAGGTATTATATCGCCCGGCCGGCGGGGCGCAATGGGAAGAAAAATCGGTTGACTGGGCGGTTAAGGAAATCGCCAAACGCATCAAAGCCACCCGCGACAGCAATTTTGTTACCAAAGACGAAAACGGCGTAACCGTTAACCGGGCTGAATCGTTGGCCAGTATCGGCGGCGCGGCATTAGATAACGAAGAATGTTACCTAATCTCCAAGATTAATCGGGCGTTAGGGTTGGTTTATTTTGAGCACGAAGCCAGATTGTGCCATTCTTCTACCGTGGCCGCTTTGGGACCTTCGTTCGGCCGAGGGGCAATGACCAACCACTGGGTAGATGTCAAGAATGCCGACAGTATCCTGGTCATCGGCGCTAATCCGGTGGAAAACCATGTGGTTACAGCCCGCTGGATTACGGTGGCCAAGGAAAAAGGCGCCAAACTAATCGTTTGTGACCCCAGATTTACCCGCACCGCCGCCATTTCCGACCTTTTCATAAAACATCGCGCTGGCACCGACATTGCCTTAATCGGCTGGGTAATTAATTATTGTCTGGAAAATAAACTATATCACGATGAATATGTCCGTGAATATACCAATGCGCCGTTCCTGGTCAAACCTGAATTCGGGTTCAACGACGGGATTTTCAGCGGTTATGATGCGGCCAAACGGGCATATGATTCCTCAACCTGGGATTATCAATCCGAAAAGGCCTGCAAACATAAAGACGATTGCGCCCAGAAAGGCGCTATTCCAACCGAGGCGAAATGCCCAATCTGCGAGGCGCCCGTAGAAACCGTTACCAAAAAGGATATGACGTTGAATGACCCCAACAGCGTTTTTCAGTTGCTCAAGAAACATTTCGGTCGTTATACCGCGGACATTGTTTCCCAGATAACCGGTGTGCCGAAAGATAAACTGGAGGAACTGGCCAAGATGTATTGTGAAAGCGGCAAACCGGAAAAGACGGGAACAATCCTTTACGCAATGGGCGCCACCCAGCATACGGTCGGCACAGAATATATCAGGGGTTACGCTGTCCTGCAACTTTTACTTGGTAATATGGGAATGCCCGGCGGTGGAATTAACGCGATGCGCGGCGAGAGTAATGTCCAGGGGTCAACTGATATGGCGCTTCTCTTCAATTTATTACCCGGTTACTTAGGCGTGCCTAATGCTAAATTGCATCCCACCCTTCAGGCATATATTGACAAAGAGACCCCGAAAACAAGTTATTGGTCTAATAAACCAAAGTTCCTAATCAGTATGCTGAAGGCCTGGTGGGGCGATAAGGCCATCAAAGAGAATGGTTTCTGCTACGATTATCTACCCAAGATAGGCGCCGGACATAAGGGCGGCGGCTATTCCTGGATTGCCCTGTTTGAGGCGATGAACGACGGCAAAATTAAGGGCCTGCTTAACTGGGGCCAAAACCCGGCCGTCAGCGGGCCAAATTCTAACCTTGAACTGAATGCTTTGGGAAAACTTGATTGGCTGGTGGATGTTCAATTATGGGAAACCGAAACCGCGGACTTCTGGAAACGACCCGGTGTCAATCCGGTTGATATTAAGACAGAGGTGTTTGTCCTGCCGGCCGCCTTTGCCCTGGAAAAAGAGGGCTCAATAACCAACAGTGGTCGCTGGATTCAATGGCGTTATCAGGCGGTTAATCCGCCGGGCGATGCCAAACGAGACCTCTGGTGGATTGACCGGTTCTATAAGGAATTAAAGGCGCTTTATCTGGCTGATAAAAATGCGCCGTTCACAGACCCGATTGTTAACCTTAACTGGAATTACGGGGACGAGCCGGATGTTCATCTGGTCGCCAAAGAGATTAATGGTTACACGACAGCGGATAAGAAACAGTTGGCTAACTTTACCAAATTAGCCGATGACGGTTCAACCGCCTGCGGTATCTGGATTTATTCCGGTTTCTATCCCGGCCCGGATAAAAAGGACAACAAAGCCGCCGGGCGTGATAAAGCCGACCCCAGCGGATTAGGCATATTCCCGAACTGGACTTATGCCTGGCCGGTCAATCGCCGGATTATCTATAACAGATGTTCGGCCGACCCCAAAGGCAATCCATATAACCCGGATAAGGCGCTGGTAAAATGGGACGGCGCTAAATGGATTACTTACGACGTTCCTGATTTCGGCTGGAAGGACCCCAAAGGCGATATGATTCCGCCGGAAAAATCAGCCGCGGCACCGTACATTATGCTGCCGGAACTACACGCTCGGTTATTTGCAACCAAAGGCGCTACCAAAGAAGGTCCTTTCCCGGAACATTATGAACCGTTTGAAAGTCCGGTGAAAAATCTGCTTTCTTCCCAGCAGATTAATCCGGTAGTTAAAATCTGGGACGGCGACTCTAATAAACGGGCAGAAGTGGGTTCAAAAGAGTATCCGATTATCGGAATTACCTTCCGTCTTACCGAACACTGGCAATCCGGTATTATTACCCGTAACCTGCCCTGGCAGGCGGAATTGATGCCGGAGATGTTTGTGGAAATTAGTCCGGAATTGGCATCTGCTAAAGGTATCCAGAACGGAGAGTGGGTAAAAGTCGTTAGTGCCCGCGGTGAAGTTCCGGCCCGGGCATGTATTACTCAGCGACTTTCACCTTATCAAGTGAACGGTAAAAAACACGAGGTGGTTGGAATGCCCTGGCATTACGGATTTTCCGGATATGCAACCGGTGGGAAAGACCGCAGTAAAAACTATGCGGCTAACCAGATAACCGCCCATATCGGCGACGGCAATACAATGATACCGGAATACAAGGTATTCCTCTGTGATATTCGTAAGATGTAAACTGTTATCAGCATTGCAAAGGAGGTTTGTCTATGCCAAAAGGAGTATTAGTGGATTTGAGCAGATGCGTGGGATGCCGGGGATGCCAGGTTGCCTGCAAGCAGTGGAATCAATTGCCTGCGGAGCAAACCACCTGGCAAGGTAGTTATGAGAACCCTCCCGATATTAGCCCTAATACATATACTAAGGTGCGATTCGTTGAGGGGAATCATAGGGAGCAATTTTTCTGGAGATTTTATAAGACACAATGTAAGCACTGCTTGGAACCAGCATGCGTATCCGCTTGCTTAGTTAAGGCAATGGAGAAAAAGCCCGGCGGGCCAGTTACCTATGACGAACACCGTTGTATGGGCTGTCGTTATTGTATGATTGCCTGTCCTTTCAATACCCCAAAGTTTGAATACGATAAGGCAATTCCGCGCATTAGAAAATGCCAATTTTGTTTTGATAGGCAGGAAGTGGGACGTCAACCGGCTTGTGTTCAAACCTGTCCCTCAGGTACGCTCAAGTTTGGAGAACGGAATGAACTTTTGGATGTTGCCAAAATCCGTATTTATAAAGAACCCAATAAATATGTCCACCATATTTATGGAGAGCACGAAGCAGGGGGAACAAGTTGGCTTTATATCTCTGATGTCCCTTTTGAAAAACTTGGTTTTCCAACCAATATTGGAACCGCTCCATACCCTGGACTTACAAAGGATTTCTTGTATGCGGTGCCGATAATTTTTATCGCAGTGCCTTCGCTTCTTTTAGGCATAAGTTATATTAAAAATAGAAGAAATGAGGATAAGTAGAAAGTAAGGAGGAATAAAATGAACGAAACAACATCTGTTACAGCACAGGGGGAAGTAAAAGGATTGGTTGGGTTTGTTAAGTTTATAATCTCGGAACTTAAACCCAGAGGAAAAGTTTTTACGCCGTTTAATATCATCTCCGGAGCGATAATACTTTTGGGGGCTGTGCTTATCATATACCGCTTTGCAAAAGGGTTAGGGGCGGCGACTAATCTATCGCAGGATTATCCTTGGGGGCTCTGGATTGGCTTTGATGTTGTTACAGGTGTTGCTTTTGCAGGAGGCGCATATACACTCACCTGTATGGTCTATATCTTCGGTGCAAAGAAATACTCTCCTATTATCAGGGCGACTGTGCTTAGCGGTTTTCTCGCATATGCCTTTTATGCCGGCGCGCTTCTCCTTGATTTAGGACGCCCCTGGAATATTATAAATCCAATAATTGGGAACGCATTTGGATTAAGTTCGGTTCTTTTCTTGGTTGCGTGGCATTTTATGCTTTATATGATTACCGAACTTGTTGAGTTCTCGCCAGCCATCGCAGAGTGGCTTGGCTGGAAAAAACTAAGAAAGTTTTTAATGGGTTTGACATTAGGTGCCGTAATATTCGGAATCACACTCTCAATACTTCATCAATCTGGGCTAGGAGCGCTTTATCTTTTAGCAAAAGGCAAGATACATCCGCTCTGGTATTCAGAATTTATCCCATTACTATTTTTTGTATCCAGTATATTTGCAGGAGTTTCATTAGTAATATTTGAAGGGACGATAAGCCATCGTGTCTTCAAAGACTTAATCAACCCCAATCTTCATGCGTCTTATGAAAAAATTGTTGCTGGGTTGGGGAAAATCGCTCTCGGTGCTATGTTTGTTTATCTATTTCTCAAGATATTGGTTTTCATTCATGGGAAAAACTGGGAATATATCTCGTCGCCAATGGGATACTGGTATCTTGTTGAAATACTTGGTTTTGTCTTACTTCCGCTTATAATTTATATCGCCGGTGTAAAAGGTGGAAGTATCGGACTCATCCGTGCGGCATCAATTATTACAATCGTTGGGATTATTATCAATCGGCTTAATGTCTCTATCATTGCTTACAAGTGGGATGCGCCCATCAGATATTTCCCATCATGGATAGAGATTGAGATTACGCTGGCGGTAATTTGTGCGGAAATTTGGGCCTTCCGCTGGGTGATAAAGCGAATGCCTGTTCTTAATGAACGCCCAGATTATAAATGGATGCATTAACATTGAAGGAGATAAAAGTATATGGATATATATGAAACAAAAGGAATAGAATATTTATTCGTAATTGCTTTTTTAATTATATTGGTTCTCTTTTGGCTATTGGTGAAACCTAAAACTACAGAGTCTGATTCTGGAAAAGATTAAAGTAATTACTTAGATAGCCAAGTAAACCCCGCACCCCGCCCTGAAGGGCGAGGCATTCTGCGGGGGTGCGGGGTAAACTTAAAGAAGAAATAACGGTGTTTTTGATATCGCTATCAACCGGGGAAGAAACCTATTTTGGTACATACCGGAAGGAAACAAATGGATTTTAACACAGAAATAGACAAGGAAATTGCGTATTATAAAAATCTCAATCCTAAATTAATAGACCTATTAGATTTTTTCTCACGCCTTAATCAGTTACAATATCTATCTATCAAACAACCTTACGTTTTTACCACCTCTAAAGATGATGCCTTAAAACAACTTCAACAAGATAAATATCTAACAGAAGGCAAACAGTGGTTTATTAATAAGCAAGACTTTAATAATATTTTCAGAGAAATAATCAAACTCCTGAAAGAACGCGGGGAGAAAACGGAGGTGTTTGAAAACTTATTAATGGAACTGCCAGAAAAGATCCCGACTAATCCTGAAGAATTAATTAAGTGGGCTAATCAACACCAGAATAAATTGGAAGAACGAGGAAGAAATACGTTAACCTATATTTTATGGCAAGCCTTGAGTATTTTTTACCAGAATGAGTTCAAGCAGTTTAGAAATATAGATTACCAACGATACTGGACTAAAGCAACCTGCCCGGTCTGTGGTAACCTCCCCAAGATTAGCAAATTGCTGAAAGATACCGGCAAAAGAGTGCTGGCGTGTTATCTTTGCTGGACCGAATGGCCGGTTCACCGCCTCGTTTGTCCTTATTGCGGGAATAAAGACCAGGACAAACTGTCCTATTTTTATGCCGATGGCAATAAGGCCTATCGGGTGGATATTTGTAATGCCTGTAATCACTACCTGAAAACCATAGATGAAAAACAACTTGGCCGGGAAACGATTCTGGAACTGGAAGATGTTATTACCTATCATCTGGATACCTTGGCTTTTAGCGAGGGTTATCAGAATCCGTTAAACTTACTATGATTAAATGGCAGCCATATAATATCCAAAGCATATCTGATAATTTACCCCAGGAAAACACCGTTACTATATACCTGAATAATAAACTGCTGGCTACTATTATGGCAACGCCATCACATATAAAAGGGCTGGTAGTGGGATTCCTATATTCTGAAAATATTATTGATTCACCTGGTGAAATTGACGACATCTCCATCAATCAGGATAAGCGAAAAGTTCAGGTATGGGTTAAATCCAATGTTAAAGAATCAATAATGGGGAATAGGATAATGACCTCCGGCTGTGGACGGGGGCTGACCTTTATCTGCCCTTCAGACCTGGAAGGCGTGAAACCGATAAGTTCTGATATCAGAGTAAAACCGGAAGAGATTATTAATCTGACAAAAAAGATGCTGGCTGCAAGTTCGGCATACCATCAGTCCGGCGGGATACACTCCTGCGCTGTTTGTAACCCTGATGAGATTATTTCCTTGAACGAAGATATCGGGCGGCATAACGCCGTTGATAAAATAATCGGCGACTGCTTATTAAGAAACATAAATTTAACCGATAAAATAATACTTTCTACCGGTCGCATTTCATCAGAAATGCTGCTTAAAGCATTCAGAAGTAACATTCCAATAGTATGCTCCTTGACCTCTCCGACATCACTGGCGGTAGAATTGGCCTCAAAATTGGGCATCACGGTTGTGGGTTATATCAAAGCAAACTCCATGAAGATATATACCCATCCGGCACGGATACTTTGGGATACATCAGCATCTGACATTACAAAACTTGCTGGCGTCCACGAAATCGTTAGATGCTGACAATTTCATAATTATGGATATCAATAATAATATCCCGGTTTATACCATTTCGGTTGCTTCTATGTTGGCCGACACACCAGTGCGGATGTTGAGAGAATATGAGAAACAGGGGCTGATTAAGCCGAAGAAAATAAATAACCGGCGGCTTTTTACCAACTGTGAAATCGGCTTTATCAGAGATATCAGGCATTATCTAACCGAGGAGCAGATGACGATTAACGGGCTGAAAGAATTCTATTTCCGGTCGGCCTGCTGGGAAATCAAACAGTGCAGTCAGAAGGAATGTCCGGCTTACGGAAATATGGATAAGCACTGCTGGGAGGTAGTCAAGCATCATAAACTGTGCAACGGCGAGGCCTGCCCGTCCTGCCCGATTTTTATCATCAAGACATTATTCAAAGATAATAAAAGTCACAAATACGAGAGCCATTTTGCTTATGAGGCGCATAATAAAAAAGATAAAGATCAGGCGGAAAAGTAGGTTAAACACAGATGGATTTGTGCTATTGCGTTTTGGCGGTGAACCAATAGTCACCATTATTTCTGGCACCTGGGACAGAAATAGGCCGAGCGTGAGCCGATTTTGATACGCTTTATCTTTGTGCCGCACCTTAAACAGGGCTTGTCTTCGCGGTCGTATGCCTTGATATATTTTACATAGTTGCCGGGTCTGCCTTCGGCGTCCACATATAATTCTACCGAACTGCCGCGTTCCTTGATGGCCTTACGGAGTATCTTTTGCATCCCGGCATAAATATCCTTGACTTCGCTCGTTTTGAACGAAGCCGGTTTTCGTAACGGATGCACCCGGGCGTAAAACAGAATCTCGTCCGCATAGAGATTACCGATGCCGGCAATAAAGGTCTGGTCCATCAATAACGGCTTAATCCGGTTGTTCGGGCGAGTCTTAAGCAAACCCTTGAACTGTTCCGGCGTGAAGTTATCCAGCGGCTCAGGCCCGAACTTATGCTCGCTGATAAAATTATCCAGCCCATTCCGGCCAAACAGCCGGACGTATCCGAACTGGCGCTGGTCCCAGAACCGCAAGTGATGCCCGTTATCCAACGTGAAAGTAACGTGGGTGTGCTTCCTGACCGGCTCGGAAGATTTAAGGTAAAGCAGTTGGCCGGACATCTTCAGGTGGACAACCAGATAGTTCGGATGCCTGCTTGCCCCGTTAGAGGCCCCGCCTCTAACGGGGTGCGATTGCAGCCGACTACTCGTTCCGGGTTCTCGCTCAGAGAACCCGTCAGGGTTCGTGGAGTAGTTGGCAGTATTCCGTCCCGCTTTGCGGGGCGGAACTGCCAGACTATAAAACCCGGTATCCAACGAGATGATGATGACCTTGGCCCGGCGTTTGACTGCAGTAACCTTTCTGCCTGCAACTGCCTTCCGGAATAGCGCCGGCTTGAGATTTACTATCTTGGGCAGGTTAACAACAACATCTTTTATCTTTAGGCCGATAAGGTGTTTAGCCAGTCCGCGCGTGACGGTTTCTACTTCGGGCAGTTCGGGCATTACTTATCTTTCCACTCCAGGGCGGCGGTGATGCGGCTGTTGATATCTTCAAGATGGGCTTTTGTATAAACATCCAGTTTGGCCGGGTCGCCCAGCGCCGTCGCAATATTCTGCTGGATAATAACCAGGTCGTTGCGGGCCAGCGAAACGGCATCGGCCGGCAGATTATCCGGCGAAGTGCGGAATATGTTTATCAGCCGCTCGGTATATTCCCGCTGGAGATTACGCCGGAACGAGTTGATATTCTCCTGGCGGCTAAGTTCCGACCAGATGCCTTCTCTCAGGCCGGCAAATAATTCGGCCAGTCCGAACGGTTCCTCGGTAATTTCCAGCCGCATCGGCATATCTTCCACCCGGGCCAGGACCAGCGGGTTATAAAGGTAATCCAGCACTCCTTTCTGGATACCTAATATTCGACTATGGATTTGGACTTCCATACTGGGTGAATTACCGAGCGAGTTAACGAAATCCGGCATCATCTCCGGCGCGAATTTGTTCAGCAGCCGGGCCGGCGGCATTGTCTCTTCCGACATAGAAAAGATATTCTGGATAATAAAATCCAGCGCCGCTTTCTGCTTGGCGGCATCCACCGGCTTCATCGGGATTGTTTCCATCTTAACACCTTCATCCGTCCCGATGGACATCGGGATGGGCATATGGTCGCGGATATGATAAATCCCGCCGATATACCTGACGACCGTGGTGGATGCGGCCACCTCGCCCAGCCCCTGGCCGAACACCCGGCGTAGTTTATAGTATCGCTCATCCGGTTTGGTGAATTTATCTTCTATCTTACTCCAAAGTTCCCGGGTCAGGGCCAGCCGGACTTTATAATATTCAATCGGGTCGTTGCCTAAATCAAAAAGCGTGCAGAGCGGGTCAATCCCGCGCGGCGAGTTGCCGTGGGCGTCTTCATCGGTGCCGTAGGCCAATTCCGGCTTGGTGCTTCTTGCGCCAATCTCTTTCAGTTGCGGCAATTCTTCATCAGGAGTCTTGGCGCCCAGCGGTTTGTAGGCGTATTCTATCGCCCAGTAATCATAAGGTCCGATGGTGCTGTGCCAGTATTCGCCCTGTTTGGCCGGGTCAAGCGCGATATTGGCCGGGTTATAATCCATCACCGAACCGCTTACGCTGTTCCGGACTGTAAAATCCTTGTCGTTTAATTGCTCCAGCGACCAGATTGAACTCGCCTTGAAATTATGCCTCAAGCCCAGCGTATGGCCGACCTCGTGCACCAGCAGGTCAACCACATAATCTTGCGTAAACTTCTCCGCATCCTGCTCCTTGCCTTCAAGGAAACTTCTGGCGGTCAGAAGCGACCATGCAAACGCGGCCTGCCTGGTCAACCCGTCGGAATAAGCGCAATATTGGCCGGAATGACTTCTAACGGGGTTCACCCCGTTAGAAGTCCCCCAGAATCTCCTGTCTGGAGATATATCGTCAATTTGGTTGGGTGGATTAGATTGGTTTTCAGAGCCACCATAATGACTTCTAACGGGGTTAACAAATTCCTCAAACTCCGTATACATATGGCGCACGAAATCAGCGCTGATGCGGATATCGGCGTTATAAATCTGCCCGGTGAACGGGTCGGCCTGGGACGGCCCGACCGCATATCCGGCGCCGGGATTGACCATCCAGCGAATCGTATTATAACGCGCATCGGCCGGGTCCCAGTCCGCATCATCCGGTTGTTGGTTCACCACAATCGCATCCTTGAATCCTATCTTCTCAAACGCCTTGTTCCAGAGCAGTATTCCTTTCTTTATGGATTCTCGGTATTCCAGCGGGATGGTCTTTTCCAGCCAGAATACGATGTGTTTTTTGGGCGTAGATAACTCGGCGGCCGGGTCGGACTTTTCCAGATGCCAGCGTTCTACATAACGGACATAGGGCGTCTCCGGTTTTAACGATGAGTAATCCTGGTACATCGTAATGAAATGACCGACCCGGTCATCGGCCAGCCGCGGGACATAATTGCCTTCGGGAAGTTTCAGGATGTTGTAGTAATACTTCAGGATGATGCTCCGCGCATCCGGCGAGGTGGGCGACGAAACCGGCTTGCGGCTGGCGAAATGGAGCGTCACCTCTATATCGGTGTTATCCGGAAATGATTTCAGGATGCTGAAGTAACTGTTGTCTTTATCAAATGAATAATCGGCTTTTGATGCTTCGTTAAGGTGATGGGCGATGTTTTGCCGGTCAAACAGGAAGAAATCGGCCAGGTTAACCAGCAGTGCGCCCGTTTCCGGCTGCGGTTTTGACAGTATGGCCGCCGAGGCGGTGATGGAATCGCTCAGCCCTTTCTCAATCGCGCGGAAGATGGGTTTATCCTTATCAGCCCGGCAAATAACATTCTTGTGGATAAACTGGATGCGCTTGTTTATCTTCTTGAAGAAGAACGGGAAGTCGCCTTCCAGCGATGCCGAGTCAAAGAAATGGCTGTCGCCGCTTTCCCGGGTCACCGCGCAAAGGAATATCTTATCAAGATTAGCCGGCAGTATCTCCAGATACGCCTTGCCGTCCTTCTCGTTATGGTAAATGGTGAAGAGTCCCGGAATGGGTTTGCAATCCTTGATAATCTCGGCAAACTCTTTCTCGTTATCGCCGTTCTTGGGTTTTTCAGGTGTCTTGGGAGTAGAACCACAGGAAATCAGGTTCACCGCAGAGGCGCAGAGAGCGCAGAGAATAATTTTATTCCATTGTTTCATATTAGATCACGAGTTACGCACTTTAACCTGTCATCATGAGCGTAAGCGAAGGATCTCTTAGAGATTCTTCGGGCTTCGCCCTCAGAATGACAGATACTGCGTAACTCGTATTAGATATTCGTCAATGCCGCAATGCCGGGTAGTTCCTTGCCTTCCAGGAACTCCAGCGATGCGCCGCCGCCGGTGGAAACGTGTGCGAATTTGTCGGTCAACCCGAATTTGGCCATCGCCGCGGCCGTATCGCCGCCGCCCACTACCGTCGTCGCGCCCGATGATATCAACGACGCCGCCACCGAATGCGTGCCCTCGGCAAACTTGTCTATCTCAAAAATGCCCAGCGGCCCGTTCCAGACCACCGTCTTTGCTCCTTTCAACTTCTCGCCGAACAGTTTTACCGTCTCCGGCCCGATATCAACGCCCATCCAGCCGTTCGGGATTTCAGATTTTTCCACCCTGATACGGGCCTTGGTCTCGGCGTGGTCCGCCACCAGGTGGTCAACCGGCAGGACGATTTCTACCTTATGGTTTCTGGCGCTTTCCAGTATCTTGCCGGCCAGTTCTATCTTGTCTTTTTCCAGTTTGGAAGAACCGATATTCTTGCCCTGGGCCTTCAGAAAAGTGTAGGCCATTCCGCCGCCGATGATGATAGTGTTGACTTTATCTATCAGGTTTTCTATCACGCCTATTTTATCAGAGACCTTGGCGCCGCCCAGGATGGCCACATAGGGCGTCTCGGGCGATTCGGTCAGTTTGGAAAGGTACTCTATCTCTTTTGCCAGCAGGAACCCGGCGCCGGATTTCAGGTATTTGGTCACTCCGACAATGGACGCATGCGCCCGGTGCGAGCAGGCAAAGGCATCGTTGACATACAGGTCGCCCAGAAATGCCAGTTTCTTGGAGAAATCGTCGTCGTTGGCCTCTTCCTGCGCATAGAACCGCAGGTTCTCCAGCAGGATTATCTCGCCTTCCTTCATCTTGGAGACGGCTTTCTCAATATGCAGTCCGATGCAGTCGTCAAGTTTGGTCACCGTCCGGCCCAGCACTTTCTGCAGTGCCGCGGCCGCCTTATCCAGTTTCAGTTTATCATCCTTGCCCTTGGGCCTGCCCAGGTGCGACATCAGAATAAGTTTGCCGTTATTCTTCAGGATATGTTCCAGCGTGGGCAGGGTCGCCCGGATTCGGGCATCATCGGTGATATTGCCCTTATCGTCGGTCGGGACATTATAATCAACCCGCGTGAGCACCCGCTTGCCGGGGAGCACCATCTCGCGGATAGTGAGTTTCTTCATACCTTTACCCTTCAGTAAACTGATTAAACGGATTAATCGGATAAATCTGCTAAATCCGTTTACTTATAATTTACTTGCATAGGCAATGATATCCGCCACCTGGTTGGAATAGCCCCACTCGTTATCATACCAGCCGAATACCTTAACCATGGTCTTATCAAGCACCATTGTCGCCAGCGAATCAAAGATGCACGAATGGGTGTTCTTGATGATGTCGGTGGAAACGATGGGGTCTTCGGTATATTCCAGTATGCCTTTCATCTTGGCCGCCGCGGCCTTGAAAGCGTTATTGACGTCCTGGACCGTGACTTCCTTCTTGACATCGCAGACCAGGTCAACTAAGGAGCCGGTCGGCACGGGCACGCGCACGGCGATGCCGTTGAGTTTACCGGCTATTTCCGGGATAACCTCGCCGATGGCCTTGGCCGCGCCGGTTGAGGTCGGGATGATGTTGATAGCCGCGGCCCGGGCGCGCCTGAGGTCGCTGTGTATCAAATCCATAACCGACTGGTCGTTGGTATAGGCGTGCACCGTGGTCATCAACCCGCGGATGAGCCCGAAATTATCGTTAAGCACTTTGGCTAACGGCGCCAGGGCGTTGGTCGTGCAGGATGCGTTGGAAATAAGTTTATGTTCCGCTTTCAACCTATTTTCGTTCACGCCCATCACCACCACGGCATCAACCGGTTCCTTGGCCGGTGCGGTCAGCAGCACCTTCTTGGCGCCGGCCTTGATGTGGTTCTCCAGCGCGGCCCGTTTGGTGAATACGCCGGTGGACTCAACCACGAAATCAATGTTATGCTGGGCCCAGGGCAGTTTGGTCGCATCCTTCTCGGCAATCACCTTGATTTCCTTGCCGTTGACCACAAAGGCGCCCTCTTTGACCGTGATGGTGCCTTCAAACCGGCCGAAGATAGAATCATATTTGAGCAGATGCGCCAGCGTCTTGGCGTCCGAAAGGTCGTTGATGACCGCGATATCAAACTCCGGCCGTTTAGCCATTACCTTAAAGGCGTGTCGTCCGATTCTGCCGAACCCGTTGACCGCTATTCTGATACTCATATCCGTCTCCTTTCGTAAGTAAGCGGATTAAGCGGATGAAACTGATTATCCGTTTAATCTGCTAAATTATTGATACTCATATTGTTAATGTCCTAATAAACTCACGCTGACTGTCATTCCCGCGTAGGCGGGAATCCAGTTAGATAAACGGTTTTCTGGATTCCTGCTTTCGCAGGAATGACACCTTTGGGGTGGTCTTTTTCCCATTTCGCAAGAGTTCAGGGATAAAACAGATATTCCGCTGAATCAGTTTAATCTGCTAAATCAGTTTACTGAATGGTAACACTTTGGTAATGGTTGTCAATATTTATACGTCAGTTGCTTGACATAATCTTTGTCTGTGATAGGATACAATAATGCGGTTGTTAAGTTTATATGGCACGACAATTATTTTGCTGTCTTCACTAATTGCGCAAGCAGACGAACCGACATCCATAAAAACAAAACACTGGGAATTAGGCATAGAGATATCCCAGTTTGGCTACAAGGAACCGGGCCTGATGGAGGAAACCGGTCTGCTGGCCGGACTGGCCGGCAGTTATATCTTTACCGAGCCGTCTTATATCAAGATAGACGGCCGGTACAGCGTCGGCAAGGTGAATTATGACGGCGCCTTGCAGGACGGGACGCCTTTAACGATATCCGGCATACCGGATTACATCTACGAACTCAGGATACTGGCCGTTCCCGATGTCAAGATACTGGAAAACTCTATGCTCTATTTCGGCTTCGGCTACAGGCGTCTCAATGACAACGCCTCTGTTAAAACCATTTATGGCTATGAAAGGGAATCCACATACATATATTTCCCGGTTCGGATGGAGATAGAGGAAGAAATTTCCACCTTCGGCCCGAAAATCCCGCTCCGGGGCGGACTGGAATTTGATATTTTCCTTAACGGCACGCAAATAAGCCATCTCAGCGACGTGGATGCCGGGTTTAACGATATTATCAACGACCAGCAAAGAGGCGTCGGCTGGCGGGCCTCGCTCGGATTTGAGATAGAAAAAATATCCGTGGAACTCTTCGGCCGGTTCTGGAACATCAGGAACTCGGATAAAGCCACCCTTACTTATTACGGCTTCCCGATTGGCGAGGGGCTGGAGCCGTTTAATCATTCCAACGAAATCGGGCTGAAACTAACCACCAGGTTTTAGATTCTACCGAAACCACAGATTCCTTTTCCACTCTCTTTGTTCGTCATCTTGATACCCAGCATTTTATTATTTTGACTTCGGCCTGAATTGTGATATAATGAAACCACAGATGAACAGTGAAACGTCAGATAAACACGGATTATACAAGATTGCCTTAAGGGTAGCGCGTATATTGCATCAGCACGGCTTTGAGGCCTATTTTGCCGGCGGCTGTGTCCGTGACCGGCTGATGCGCCGACCGCCCAAGGATTACGATGTCGCCACCAACGCCCGGCCTAATCAGGTCATCAAACTGTTCAAGAAAACCATCGCGGTCGGCAAGGCCTTCGGCGTGGTCATGGTCCTGATTGATAACCAGCAAATAGAAGTTACCACCTTCCGGACCGAGGGGCCTTATACGGACGGACGCCATCCGGACAGTGTCAGATATACATCAGCGCAAGAGGACGTCGCCCGCCGTGATTTCACCATCAATGGTCTGCTCTATGACCCGGTTAAAAACAAACTGCTGGATTTAGTGGACGGTCAGGCGGATATCAGGCGCAAACTCATCAGAACCATCGGCGACCCGCTGGCCCGCTTCCGAGAAGATAAACTCCGGATGCTTCGGGCCATCAGGTTCGCCGTAGAGTTGGGCTTCAGGATTGACGCCGGGACCAAGACCGCAATTAAGAAATTAGCGCCGAAAATCAAACTAATCAGCGCCGAACGTATCCGCGAGGAACTAAAGCGCATCCTGATAAGCCCGTTACGCCATCATTCTGCCTGAGGTGGCCAAACTCAAGGGCGTCAAACAACCGCCCCAGTTCCATCCCGAAGGCGATGTTTATACGCATACATTATTATGCCTCAAGCATCTGCGTAAACCGTCCTGGGAATTAGCCCTGGCCACGCTCCTGCACGATATCGGCAAGCCCAAGACCTTTATGATTACGGACAGAATCCGCTTCCACGAGCACGAGCGGGTCGGCTCAAAGATGGCCGAACGGATTTGCCAGCGGCTGAAACTATCCAATGCCGAGACCGAAAAGGTCGTCTATCTGGTGGACCGGCATATGGTCTTCAAGGATGCCGAAAAGATGCGGCTGAGCACTCTGAAAAAGTTATTCAGGCATCCGGCCTATCCGGAGTTGGCCGAACTGCACCGGGTGGACCGGGTGGCCAGCGACCTGGACTTGAAGCCGTATCACTTCTGCGCCCGGATGTATAAGAAACTCACGGCCGAAGACTTAAAGCCCAAGCCGTTGCTCAACGGCTACGACCTGATAAAGATGGGGTTAAAACCGGGCCCGATATTCTCGGTGATACTAAAGAAAGTGGAAGAAGCGCAGTTGGATAACAAGGTCAAGACAAAGGCACGGGCACTGGTATTAGCCAAACGGCTTGTCCTGCGGGGCGACAGCGGAGTCCCGACCCCGGGCTGTCGTAATCAGGAAAGAAGTTGACAGTGACCATGTTGCCTGGTTTACCCGCGCAATCAAGTATTAGGCGACTCAGGTCAAGCACCAGCGGGCCGGAGATGCCGTAATGGGTGAACAACATCTCTCCGGATTTACGGGCAACGATCTTGCCTTTGACCGCAAGCGTCATCTCCGCCTCGGCCTTGACGCCCTGGAGTTCCCGCAATTCATCGTCTGCCAATTCCAGCGGCACCAGCCCGGGCCGTGTTTTGACAATCCGATGGCCCAGCCGTCTGGCCAGTTCAAACCCGTCGCCGGTCGTGCCCAACTGTGGATAACTCCGTCCGCCGGCCGCCAGGATAACGCATCCGGCCTGATAGTCTTTCTTATCGCTCGTTACTGACCAGCCATCCGCGCTCCGGTCCAGTTCTGTCACGCGCTCGCTTAAGTTTATTGCCACCTTAAGCCGTCCCAGTTCGCGGGTGAACGCATCCACCACCGTCCCGGCCCGGTCGCTCACCGGGAACACCTTGCCGGCCTCTTCCGTCTTGAGTTTGACGCCCAGCCCTTCAAAGAACGCCATCGCATCGTCGCCCGAAAACCGGCTGAAGATGCTGTGCAGGCATTTGGTATTCTCGCCGTAATAACTGTCCGGCGGAGCCGCCGCCCCGCCGAAGCGGGATAAACTCCGTCCCGCCTGTCCCGACGAATGTCGGGAATTATTTCGGGGTGATATGTTAGTATTGGTCAGGTTACAGCGCCCGTTGCCGGTGACCAGAATCTTGCGTCCGATGGATTCGTTCTTCTCTATATCAGAACGGTGCGTCCTTGTCGTGCGGCGCTAACGGCGGCCATCAGCCCGGCCGCGCCGCCCCCGATGACAATGGTATGGTATTTAAACATGCCGGATTCTGGGCCGGCGGAACCGGCGGTGGTGCGTCGGCAACGCCGCGGGCGTAAACCGCTCCGGCGGAATCTCCGGATGCCGCGAAATCGGCAACGGCGTCCGTATCAACCGCTCAATACTGTGCACCTCGCGGCTCTGGTCCGGCGTGGCAAACGAGATGGCGTGCCCGGCCTGCCCGGCCCGTGCCGTCCGGCCGATGCGGTGCACGTAGTTCTCCGCCTCGTCCGGCAGGTCGTAGTTGACGACCAGTTCAATCCCGATGACGTCAATGCCCCGTGCCGCGATATCGGTCGCCACCAGCACTTTGTATCGTCCGGACTTGAAACCATCCAGCGCCTCGCGCCGCTGGCTGAGCGAGCGGTTGGAATGTATCTCCGTGGCCCGGTAGCCCATATCTCGGATGGACCGGGCAATCTTGCCGGCGTTATGCTTGGTCCGGGAGAACAACAGCACCGGCCCGGGATAGCGGGCCAGCAGTTTGTCCAGCAGTTTCAGTTTGGCTTCGCGCCGGACGATGAATAGTTCCTGGGTGACCTTTTCCACGGTGGTGCCGGAAGGCGCAATCTCCACCGAGACCGGAAGTTTCATATGGCGTGCCGCCACGGCCATAATCTCTTTGCTCATCGTGGCCGAAAAAAGCATTGTCTGCCGCTTCTTGGGCACATACGATAATATCTTTTCCACCTGCGGCGCAAACCCCATATCCAGCATCCGGTCCGCCTCGTCCAGCACGACCATTACCGTATTATGGAGCGCCAGGTTGCGCCGGTCCAGATGGTCGTTCAGCCGGCCCGGCGTGGCGATGACCACGCGCGGACTGCGCCGGAGCGCGTTCATCTGCTCAAACATTGATGCCCCGCCGATAAGGCAGACCGTCCGTATCCCGAACGGCTGGGTTATCGTCCGGAACGCCTCGTCTATCTGGAGCGCCAATTCCCGGGTCGGCGCCAGCACCAGCCCCAGCCCCGGTTTCTGGGCCAAGCACTGGACCATCGGGATGGCAAACGCATGCGTCTTGCCCGTGCCGGTCTGGGCGATACCGACGATATCGTCGCCCCGGATGGCCAGCGGAATCACCCGCGCCTGAATCGGCGTGGGCGTTTTGAACTTTATCCGGGCCAGCGCGCCAAGGATTCCGGGCGCGATACCCAGCCCAAAAAAACCCTGCTCTGTTGGTTGGGCGCCCGGCGCGTTTACATTATTAGGTCTATTCATCATACTAAAACTCCTTTATCAGGCTGTCCTAAAAGTGTCATTGCGAGGAGCGGAGCGACGAAGCAATCTAACCTGAAAGATCATCCTGAGCGTAGCGAAGGATCTCATAACACATGTCAAAGAGACCCTTCACTTCGTTCAGGGTGACACTATATGTAAGATTGCCACACTCCCGGAGTTTACCCAGAGCGACCGGAGATTACTTCGCCTTCGGCTCGCAATGACGAAGAGCGAAAGGGTCGCTCGTCCCGATGCCTATCGGGAACAGTCCCGCTAAGGCGGGATTTTCATTTATTACTCATCCTGTTCGTCTTCATCCTTGACCGCCCCGCCCCGGCGCAGGCCCTTGCGCTCCTGGGCGGCCAGCACCTTCTTGCGCAGCCGGATTGATTTCGGGGTAACCTCAACCATCTCGTCATCCCGGATAAACGCCAGCGCCTTGCCCAGCGTCATCGGCGCCACCGCCTTCAGGACGATGGTATCGTCGCTGGTGGAACTGCGCATATTGGTCAGCTTTTTGCCTTTAGCCGGATTGACATTCAGGTCGCTCTCCCGGCTGTATTCGCCGACAATCATACCTTCATAAATCGGGTCGCCCGGCCGGACAAGCAGTTCACCGCGTCTTTCAAGATTGGCCAGCGCATACGGCACGGCCGTGCCGACACGGTCGGCCACGATGGAGCCGGTCAGCCGCGACCTGAAATCGCCCCGGTATTCCTCGTAACCCTGCAGGTATGAACTCATCACGCCGGTGCCGCGCGTATCGGTCAGGAACTCGCCCCGGTATCCGATGAGCGAGCGGGTCGGGATGGAAAACTCCATCCGCACCCGGCCGGTGCCGTGATTGACCATGTTAAGCATCTGGCCCTTGCGCTGGTTGATTTTATCGGTGACAACGCCGATGTGCGCCTCGTCGCAATCTACGAATAAATGCTCCACCGGCTCCAGCGTGACGCCGTCCTTCTTTTTCAATATCACCTGCGGCCGGCCGACGCTGACCTCATAGCCCGCCCGGCGCATCGTCTCCAGCAGTATCTCCATCTGGAACTCGCCCCGGCCCTTGACCGTGAACAGGGTCGTATCGGCCGACTCCTCTAACTGGATGCCGACGTTGAGCATCGTTTCCTTGCGCAGGCGCTCCAGTATCTTGCGCGACTGGACGAACTCGCCTTCCCGTCCGGCGAAGGGCGAAGTGTTGGCCGTGAACACCATTGACACGGTCGGCTCGTCCACGTTGATGCGCGGCAGGGCCTTGGGCACCTCTTTGGTGCAGATGGTATCGCCGATGGCCACGTTTTCAATACCGGCCAGGATGGTGATATCGCCCGCCCGGACCGCGTCCACCGCCTCCAGCGAAATGCCGTTATAGACCTGGAGCCGGGTGACGCGCAGCGGCGCCGACTGGCCGTCCTCCTTGATGCACACCAGCGCATCGTTGCACTGGGCCGAACCGTTGAATACCCGGCCCACGGCTAATTGACCCACGTAATCGGAATAATCAAGGTCGGACACGAGCATCTGGAACGGCTCGGCCGGGTCATACGACGGCGCCGGCACGGTCTTGAGAATAGTCTCAAACAGAATTGTCAAATCCTTGCCCGGCTCTTCCAATGTCTTTTGGGCGATGCCGTCCCGGCCCACCGCATACAGGACCGGAAAATCCAGGTCGTGCTCGGTCGCATCCAGGTCAATGAACAGGTTATATATTTCGTTAAGCACCTCTTTGGGCCGCGCGTCCTTGCGGTCAATCTTATTGATGACCACTATCATCTTCAGTTTGGATTCCAGCGCCTTCTTGAGCACGAACCGGGTCTGGGGCAGAGGGCCTTCGGCCGCATCAACCAGCAGGAGCGCGCCGTCCACCATACTGAGCGAGCGCTCCACCTCGCCCCCGAAATCGGCATGGCCCGGCGTATCCAATATATTGATGCGCACGCCCTGCCAGGAAACGGAGCAGTTCTTGGCCGCAATGGTGATGCCGCGCTCCTTTTCCAGGTCCAGGTTATCCATCACCCGTTCGTCCACGTCCTGGTTCTGCCGGAACACGCCGGCCTGGCGCAGGATGAAATCAACCAGCGTGGTCTTGCCGTGGTCCACGTGCGCGATGATGGCGATATTGCGAATACTGTCGTTGTGCTTGAGTTTATGCATAATATCAGAACCGCGAATTATAGTATTTTAACCGCGGTCGGTCAAGTTAAACAACAGGATTAAACGGATTTAGCAGATTATCGGTTAAATCCGGTTGTTAAACAGTATTAAACGAATTTTATACTAAATCAAATAAAAGATTGACACCATCCGCAGAATAAGATATGGTTATACCGTTTTAGAAACGGACATCCCCTAACCGTTCTATTCTAAATTCGCCCCGCGAGCTGTAGGTCCTAAAGGAGAATTGGATAACACCACCTTTAGGGCAGAAATCCCGGATAACGGGAAATCAACTCTCAACGAGACGACAATGATTTATTTAGGGGCATGAAAGGAAACCTATGGGTAAGAAACTGTATGTGGGCGGGCTGTCATACGACACCGCAGAGGACGCCTTGAAGCAAGAGTTTGCTCAAGCCGGAACCGTGGAAAGCGCCAAGATTATCATAGACCGTGATACCGGCCGCTCCAAGGGGTTCGGCTTTGTGGAGATGTCCTCGGACGCAGAAGCAACCAAGGCAATTGAGATGTTCAACGGCAAGGAACTTGACGGCCGCAAACTGACCGTCAACGAAGCCAAACCGATGGCGCCGAGAGACTCCAGGCCAAGCGGCGGATACGGCGGCGGAAATCGCAGAGACCGCTATTAATCTTTAAAGACATCTTTTCACCACAAAGGACCCAGAGACGAATATAAGGAAACCAGGAGACCAAGATAAATTTTCCTACTTTCCTGATCTCCTTATTTCGTTACCGGATGTAACCCATCAGGTATAACTCGCACGCTGTGGTCACCCCATCCCGATAGACCGATGTGATGAACTTACGGTTAGCGTCTAACGGCACCAGCACGGTCAGGTAATTCGTAAAGTCCTTGGCTCCCGTATCCAGCCCCGCTATAAACGCGGGATGTCGCTGCGGCTCCACCGACACACCGGGTTGGTCAAGTCTGCTTTGAGCGTGCAGAACTGCACCATGGCGCTCATCCGGGATCGGCCCATTTTAACGCTTCGGTTTTTTGGTTATCCGCATCACCTGAATCACTAAATATAGATTCATCTTATATTCTTCGGTTACGGGAACAGTCATTTTATTTAGCACGAAGTCCACGTGCGAGGAGCCGCCGGGCGTAAACGGCGCAACATCGGACAAGCGGTATTTTTCCACCAGCGCATTAAGGTCTTTATTGGCCTGGGTGAGTATTCCATCAAGCCGACGGCTGGATTTTTTAATTGCTGCATGATAAATACCGCCACTGCCGCCTTTGCGGTTGACCGACTTATGTGCGACCGATTTCAGGGCATCCTACCACCATTTTAAGTGTGACCGGGCCTGCAATATCGCCGAACCGCTTTTCATTATTTGGTTATTCAACGCCTTTTTAAAGTCAGATGTCTTGTCCGACAGACATATCCGGACCGGCCTGCCGGTTATCTTATCATCCGGTTTCAGGTATTGTTTACGCAGTGCCGGCATATTAGCCAGCGTCATTGTGGCTACTGAGACCATGTTTTTCTCGGCGGCTCTGATAAAGTCAAAGGGAAAACCGACTGCCTGGCGGATTTCTGATAGATATGCGCTGTTTCCCGGATGCAATTCTTGTATACCTTTGCTTTAATCCCGCCAACACGTTTGAACATCCGGTCTAATTTAGCAAGATATTTTGGCGCTGACCGGAATACTTTTTTCCGGTATGCGGCAATGAGTCCCTGGCGGGAAAGCCCTTTGTCGCAATAATATTTCTCTAACGCCGGGTTATAATATAGGAAATACGTGATAAGTTACCGGGCAATCTTGTTCCGGAACTGGCGCCGGTTGCCCACCACGGCCCGGCGCGCACTATTAATATCATCGGCCGCCTGTGCACAGACAGACTGCCAGCATTGGGTAACCTGCCGGGCACGGGCTTCGCTTATCTCCGGCACCCGCACCATCAAACTGAAAACTATCCGGCTCTCTTTCATAATAAAGGTTGCTTTATCATATCAGCCCGGGTAGATTTGGACAACATTTTTAAGTCCTAAACCCGCCATTTTGAACGTCCACTGTTTTCATATTACTACAACTCATTATTGTACATATAGTTATACCATGAAAAACAGTGGGGAGGTGCGGGTATGGGGGGTAGGGCATCGGGGATGGATATAGCCGGCTCCTGGACTGCTGTTATTGGGTTACTGGAGCGACGTTATTGGGTTGCCGGAGTAACGATATTGGGTTGCTGGAGTGATGGTATTGGGTTACTGGAGCGGTGGTAGTGGGCTATGGGGATAGAGGTAATGGGCTATGGGGATAGCGGTATTGGGTTGCTGGGATAAAGGTAGCGGGTTATGGGGATAGCGGAATTGGGATATGGGGATAAGGGTATGGAATTGTGGAGATAGAGGTATTGGGATATGAGGATAAAGGTAGCCGGTTGCGGGGATAAGGGTAGTGGGTTACTGGGATAGTGGTATTGGGTTACCGGGACTCCGACAGAAGGCTACAGGGACCCTGTCATATCCCGGCTTACATATCGATAAAGGGTAGATCTAAAAAAATGATTTTACGAAAACCTGGTTCCAAAAGACGGTGGTTTCCCGGCTCGGTGTGTGTCACCGAACCTGACCGCACGGCTCGGACAATCCTTGGCATATACCCCAAATTTAGAAAACAATGACCTTCGAGTCAATAAAATACTGGCTAAATAAATAGGTGGTCTGTCCCGAATGGCACAAAGGGGTAAACATCCCCTTATTGTCATTCTGAGCAGAGCGAAGAATCTCATTCCAAGTAAATGTTCACTGAAGCCCATAGGAGATATTAGGATTTGACTATATCTTCTGGATAAAGTTGGGCATATGTGTGAGGGAGAAAAGATTCTGTTTGTTCTTGGGTTAGAATTCTCGTTTCG
>JACQXL010000048.1:0-8476 GCA_016208805.1 Planctomycetota bacterium
AAAACCTTTTGGCGTCGTTTATCCATGCAGCTAAGTTACCTTTACAATTAGGACATTAAAAATGTGAGTATCAATAATTGGACTTTGTCCATAAGTGTAATGTACAAAATAATAATATTCTGTCAATGATTTTTATTCCTGTCTCAGTGTCGGGAATAGAATTACGTCCCTGATGGATTTGCTGTCGGTTAGAATCATCACCAGCCGGTCAATGCCGATGCCCAGCCCGCCGGCCGGCGGCATTCCATACGCCAGCGCATTGATAAAGTCCTCGTCAATCCGGACCATCTCCTCCGATTTGTCTTTGAGTTGCTTTTCAAACCTGGCCCGCTGGTCCACCGGGTCGTTTAACTCCGTAAAGGCGTTAGCCACTTCCATCCCGTTGATAAACAGTTCAAACCGCTCGGCCAACTGAAGATTATCACGTTTGGTCTTGGTCAGCGGGCAGATGACCTTCGGGTAATCGGTGACAAATACCGGGCCGAGCAGGTTCGGCTCAACCAACTTCTCAAACAGGTCGTTGGCAACATTGTGGAATGAGATTCCCGCTTGCGCGGGAATGACAGAGTGGGGGCGGTCGTTGGCCGCGGTTTCCAGCGGCTTATTTTTATCAACTGGCACATTCTCCTGTTTGGCTCGCTTAAGGACGCCGTCCGTATCAGACCATTCTACGCCGCAGTATTTCTTGAATAGTTCCATATACGGCGCTCTCTGCCAGGGCGGCGTCAGGTCAATGTCTTTCCCGTCGTATTGTATCTTCAAGGTAGCGGACTCGTCCTGACCCCGCCCGGGCGGGGGAACGGATACGTTCTTGCAGGCCTCTGTGATGATGCCCTCGGTCAATGCCATCATATCGGTGTAATCCGCCTAGGCCTGGTAGATTTCAATCATCGTGAACTCCGGGTTATGATAGGTGGAGATGCCTTCATTGCGGAAGTTGCGGTTAATCTCGTAGACCCGCTCCATCCCGCCGACCAGCAGTCGTTTGAGGTATAATTCCGGCGCAATACGGAGATACAAATCCATATCCAGCGCATTGTGATGGGTGATGAACGGTCTGGCCGTGGCCCCGCCCGGGATGGGTTGCATCATCGGCGTTTCCACCTCTACAAAGTTACGGCTGTCCAGATAGCGCCTGACCGCGGCGATTATCCGGGTGCGCTTGAGGAATGTGGCCATTACTTCCGGGTTGCTGATTAGGTCCACATAGCGCTGGCGGTAGCGCAGTTCCACATCCTTCAACCCGTGCCATTTCTCGGGCAACGGCAGGAGCGATTTGGTTAGCAGAATGAGTGAGTCCACCAGCACGGTGATTTCGCCGGTCTTGGTCTTGAACACGCCGCCTTTGACGCCGATAATATCGCCGATGTCAAGGAGCTCAAAGACGGAGTAATCCTTCTCGCTGATTTTATCCTTTTTGATATACATCTGAATCTTGCCGGTCCAGTCGCGGATATCCGCAAAGGCGGCCTTACCGTGTCCGCGGATAGCAATGATGCGGCCGGCTACCGTAACTATTTTACCCTCTACGTATTCAGCCACCACATCTTTAATTGGGCTGGCCTGCTGGCCCGCCCGGCCGAGCCATTCGGACGGGAACCCGTAGGCAAACGGCTCAACGCCTAATTTCTTTAGCGATTCAAGTTTATTTAACCGTTCGTCGTAGTATTTATTCATTGCATCAACGAGAGCAACAATTTCGCATCCTGGCCCGTGCCCGACTCCGGCGCCAGTTCAACCACCTTCTCAAATAACGGCTTGGCCCGATTGTATTCCCCGGCCTGGAAATACAGGATTCCCAGAGCATAATATAGTTGGGGTTGGTTAGGCGCTTGCTCTATAGTAGATTCCAGATGGGCCACCAGTTCTTTGTCTACCGCATTCTCTTCGGTATTTTTCCTGAGCCAGTCGTAGAAATTCTTCTGCAGTGCAATCTTGCGTTCATCCTTATCGTCCGGGCTGGCTTCAGGAGCGGTCGCATTCCCCGAGGGAGTAATTTTGAGCGTCGTCCCGACCAGTCGGGACTCGGCCAGTTTGAGGTGTTTGAGTCCTTCCTCGGCTTGCCCGGCCTGGAAATAGGCCTGGGCCAGTCCGTATTCGGCATCCATATATTCCGGCTGGAGTTTCAGGGCATCCTGGAATGAGTTGATGGCCAGTTGGTTTTCCCTCTTGTCAAGATAGGACTTGCCCATCTGATAGAAACCGAGGGCATTTATCAGGGTCTGCTCAATCCCGACACTAGGTGTCGGGACTGGAGTCATCAGGCAACCAATGGCAGATGACAGCGTAAACAAACCCAGTATAATAAGCGCTCTTAACTTCATATTTGTTTATCGGGGTGTCCAAAAAGTGTCATTCTGAGGCATTAGCCGAAGAATCTCTGGTCTCAAACCCGCATAAAACCGAGATTCTTCACGGAGTTTACCCTGAGCCTTCGCCGAGATTCTTCGCTTCGCTCAGAATGACAACGGCGAAGGGCTTCGCTCCGTTCAGAATGACAAAAGGGGCTTTTTGGACACCCTGTTATCTGGACATCCGTTTCTCCATCACGGCCTTGAGAACCGGCAAGGTCACCCGGACGACCGTGCCTTTGCCTTTAGCGCTTTCCATAACGAGTTTACCGTGGTGGTTCTGGATGATATTATGTGCGACCGAAAGGCCCAGACCGGTGCCTTTGCCCGGTTCCTTGGTCGTATAAAACAGGTCAAACGCCCGCTCTATCTCATCCGGCGACATTCCGATGCCGGTGTCTTTAACGCAGACCGTAATTGTATCCTTGTCGTTGACCTCGTGATAGATTTCTATCTGTTTGTCCTGTCCCGACACGAACGGTGTCGGGATGGTTCTGGCCGCCACCGCATCCACGGCATTCATCAAGAGGTTAAGGAATACCTGCTGTAGTTCGGTGGAGTCGCCGAATACCTGCGGAATCGTCAACGGCAGGTGATTAACAAAGGCAATATTTTGTTGGAGGAACCGGTGCTGAACCAACTGGACCGCGCGCTCCATAACTAGTTTTATATCCAGCGGTTGAGGGGTCAACCGCCGCGGGAAGAACTGGAGTATCTTTTTAAGAGTGTCCTGCATCCGGGTCAGCCCGTCAATGATGAGGTCAATGTATTCCTTTGACTTTCTGGAGTCAAGATTGCCTTGTTTGAGGGCGAGGGTGGCGTTAAGGATGCCGCCCAGCGGGTTGTTGATTTCGTGGGCGATGCCGGCCGCCAGCGTGCCGGTCGCGGATAACCGCTGGGCAATCACCAGTTGTTCCTCAGTAGTTTTTATCTTCTCGGTGGCGTCTTCTATCTTGGCCTCCAGATTGCTATGGTATTCGTTTATTTCGGCTATCATTATCCTGAAGGTATCGTCGTTGCTTTTGACGGTCGGGAGCGTCACCGCATAATTGCCCTGCGAAACCTGACGGCTCACTTCCACCAGCGACTCCAGCGGCCTTAAGACCAGTTTGGTCAACAGCACATACATGCTTAAAATAAGGATTAAAGTTCCCAATGACATTACCAGAAGGATGGTTTTGACCGATTCCAACGGGTTAAACTCCATTCCCTCCGGCCGTTGAATATCCATCTTGATGGCAATGGGTTTGTTGTCCATCATCATCAGGGGCGCATAAACTATCGTGCCGCCGCTGGACGAGAAGACCGGCTGTTTGGTGGCAAATACCTTCTTGAGGTCGGCGTCCTGTTTGAATATTTCCGGATTGGGTATTGCTTTATACGAAAGCGTTTCTCCGCTCGGTAAACGTATCGGTTCTAAGCCGGAATTGACAATTGCCCAGTTTGTAAAAAGGGCCGAGGTGCTTAACCTTGATTTCAGTAACGGCAAATCCTGCTCGCTTTTGACATCCTTGAGCCAGTCCTGGACGATGCTGGTCAAGACATCGGCCATCTTCTGCTGGTTGGATTGGACCCGGCCCAGGGCGTTTATCCAGAGGTTGAGCGTCAGGATTCCCAGAATCAGAATCATCACGCTCGCCAGGGCGAGTAAGATTTTGTAACGCAGTGACATCAGAGTGAAACCACGGATACCCAGCCTACTCCGCCGTAGTAACCTACGGCTACGAAGGCCGGGCAGATAAACACCGGTTTTTATATGTGTCTATCCGTGTTTATCCCGCAATAAGTAGCGGGACTCCGCTGCGGCTTTGTCAGTGTTCACCTGCCCGCCGAAGCCTCGGCGTAGGCGGGTCTGTGGTTGCGGTTTTTGTATTATTTTCCTTGCCCAAGTTCTTTCATCAGGTCAATCAGCGGATAGAACAGGGCGATTACGATAAAGCCGACGCCGATACCGAGAATCACGATAATCAGCGGTTCCAGGATACTGCTTAGCGAGGAGACCAGCACATCCACGTCGGCCTCGTAATTATCGGCAATCTTGGCCAGCATCTTATCCACTTCGCCGCTTTCCTCGCCGACTTCAATCATATTGATAACCATCTGGTCAAACACGCCGCTCTGGGCCAGCGGGCCGACGATGCTTTCGCCCTCGCGGATGCTGTCGTGGACTTTCTGGACGGCGTTGGCGATGACCTCATTGCCGATGGCGTTGCGGACAATAGTCAGCGCCTCCAGAATCGGCACGCCGCTGGCCAGCAACGTCCCCAGTGTCCGGCAGAACCTGGCAATCGCCGCTTTGCGGATAATGATACCGACCAGCGGCAGATGGAGTTTGATGCGGTCAATGAACATACGCCCTTGCGGGTTCTTGCCGACCGCCACAATAATAAAATATATCGCTAATGGAATGCCGGGAATCAGATACCACCAGGTTGCAATGGCCGTGCTGATATCAATCAGGACTTGGGTGAGATAGGGCAGACCTTTGCCGGTCTGCATTTCCTCAAATATCTTGGCAAACTGCGGCACGACCTTGGTCATAATCACGGTCAGAATCAGCACCGCGACCGTGATGACCACGGCCGGATAAGTCATTGCGCCTATAATCTTGCGCTTGAGCGCCTGGGCCTTGGCCATAAAGGTGGCTAACCGCTGGAGGACGGTATCCAGCACGCCGCCCGCCTCGCCGGCCTTGACCATATTGACATAAAGCCGGTCAAAAGCGCTCGGGTGTTTGGCCAGCGCCTCGGAAAAGGGGCTGCCGCCTTCCACATCGCCCGCCACATCCTCAACGATATTCTTCAGGCGGGACGGTTTTAACTGGTTGGCCAGAATTTTGAGACTTCTCAGAAGCGGCAGTCCGGCGTCCTGCAGGACGGATAACTGGATGGTGAATTGGGCGAGCATCTTGCCGCTGACGCCGCCGATATAGAAACCGCCTCTCTTTTTAGGGGCGATGTGAGCAAGCCCTTCAGCCGGCTGGGCCGTGCCCTTGTCGCGGACATTGGTCGGAAAATAGCCGAGTTTGCGCACCTTGGCGGTTGCTTCCTGGACCGATTGGGCATCCACTTCGCCGGCCACCTTCTTGCCAGAACGGTCTACACCTTCATATACAAATAACGGCATATGAACCTCCTCTTACCCAGCACCTACTTTGGCGGGAAGACTCTCCCAACGCAAAGTGTCAGGATGCCAAAGTGGGTGCTGGGTTCCTTAATCCCCATTCTCCACTATACATATCTGCCATATCAGGGCAAGAAAAATAGTTATTTAGTTTTCCTGAAGACAGTGAGTCCCCCGATGTCCATCGGGGTCTTCAGGACGAACCTGCTTTGATATCCTTAAGTTCCAGTTCAATATTATCCTGTCCCCGCCACCGGTTCATTTTCAGAGTATAGACGATGGATATTTTCCGGTTAGCCATTTTCTGGATGAGTTCTATCCGGTTGCCGAACTTGTAGGCGATAACCCGGAATGCCTTGATGGTCTTTGTGTCTTTGTGGTGAGTTGTCACAAAGAACGAGAGATGTTCGCTGTTCCGGCCCATCAGTCGCGGCGTGCCGGCCAGCGTCAGGTTATGGGACACCAGCACCGGCTCGGGGTTGCCTTCGCCGAACGGCGCCAGGCGCTCAATCTCATTAACCAGTTTATCGTTAATGGCCGCAAAATCCACCTCGGCATCAATTACCAGAGCCGGATTTATTTTCTCATCCTTGAGATATTGCCTGGTTTGTTCCTGAATCAGAGCGGTGAATTCCGGGATGCGGTCAATCTCAATCTCCAGTCCGGCGGCCCGTTCGTGTCCGCCGAATGACGCCAGCAGATGCCGGCAATTATTAAGGGCGTCATAGAGATGGAAATTCGGGATGGAACGGGCCGAGCCGCGGCCTATCCGCTTGCCGTTCTGGTTATCCAGACTGATTAATACGGCCGGCCGGTGGAACTCCCGGGCCACCCTGGAGGCCACTATCCCGACCACGCCCGGATGCCAGGACTCTGAAGAAAGGACAATCATAAAATTGGTGTCCAAATCCATCTTCTTAACCATCTGCCTGGCTTCATCAAGAATCTTGGTTTCTATCTTCTGGCGCTGGCGGTTGGTCTCTTCAAGATAATCGGCTAACTCGGTGATACGGGGTTGTGAATCAATCAGGAGCAGTTCCGCGCTGGAGTAGGCGTTTGCCAGCCGTCCGCCGGCATTAAGCCGCGGCGCTATCCGGTAAGCGATATGATATGCCTTTAAGTCTGATTCCGTCACGCCGCTGGTTTCCATCAGGGCTTTGAGTCCGCCGATATTAGTGCGCTTTAATGATTCCAGCCCGTAATAAGTAAAGACCCTGTTTTCGCCGATTAATGGCGCCACATCGGCCACCGTGCCGACCGCCGTCAGGGTCATCGCATCCATCAGGAAATCGTGGAACTGGCGTTTGGCCTTATCTGCATCTGATAGTTGGCTGGTCAGCGCCCAGGCGAGTTTGAAGGCCACTCCCACGCCGGCCAAAATGGAACACTCGGACGGTCCGCCCGGAAGTTTGGGGTTAATGACGGCTGCCGCTTCCGGCAGTTTGTCAGCCGCATCCGGCTGGTGATGGTCGGTGATAATCACATCTATGCCGAGTTTCCCGGCATAAGTTACCTCGTCTATGGACGAGATACCGCAATCAACCGTGATAATCAGTTTTGCGCCTTGTTTGGCAATCTCATCAATGGCCGCGCAGTTTAACCCGTAATTCTCTTCCAGCCGGTGCGGGATATAATAATTGGCATTCACGCCGAAGAGTTTGAATAGTTTCACCAGCAGGCAGACCGAGGTGATGCCGTCCACATCGTAATCGCCGTAGATAAATATTTTCTCTTTATTGCGGATGGCCTGGTTGATGCGTTCTACAGCCGAGGCGATTCCGGGTATCTTATAGGGGTCAATGAGCGAATTCAAATCCGGATTAAGGAATGATTTTATCCCGGCCGGGCTGCTAATGCCGCGATTGATAAGAATCTGGGTCGTGACCGGCGAGATTCTTAACGCCTGCGCCAGCGAGTCGGCATCGGCGCTGGTACCCCGGACTTGCCATAGTTGATTTACCATTATGTTCCCGCCATAAGGGCGGGACTCCATTCATACTACGCAGATTACACGGATTCCGCTCCCTGTCAATCATTTTCGGTGGCTGGGCCATCACCATGGATACTCAGGATTGGATGCTCAGCAGTTGGATAAAGTTCTTGTGCCTTCCTGAAACATTTCTCGGCATTATCCTTATTGGCATGGTCTTGATGCAAAAGTCCTCGGTAGTAATAAAGGATAGATGTTTTTGGGCTTAACTCTATTGCTTTATCTAAACAATAGATACAAGTTAATGTAAGTGTATCTGGTATTTTAGGATAAAGGGCTTTAGATTTTACTTTGCAACCTGCATTATGATGATAAGCCCAGGCCAGTTCCACCAAAGCGTCAACGCTGGAAGGATTACTGTGTAATGCAGATTGTAATTTGCCTATGCCTTCATGGACTTCAGCAGGATTTTTACTCTTTACTAACTCTTTACCTTCATCCAGGAGGGCATCGTATTCTATTAATCTGGGTATCACATAACCAGCCAGAATAACGAGAAACAAGAAACAAATGACAAGTAACAAGATACTTTTTGTCTTGTTTGCTTTAGTTGGCGTCGCCTCTGTATTCTTTGTGTCTTTGTGGTAAGATATTGCCGCAAGGCACCCGGCCACCAGCCAGGCGCTCATAGACAGCCCCTGGACATAGAAGTTGAAATCAACCGTGCAGTGGACCAGGAATCCGGCCAGTCCGGCCACCAGGCCGATTAATACGGCCTTCTCTTTTATATCATCAGTTCGGTTAATGGCCTTGAGTCCCCTGACCAGAATCAATCCGAATATGGCCACAAACACTATCAGCCCGATTATCCCCATCTCTGCTCCTATCTGGAGGAAATCATTATGCGTCTTTTGGGTGATGCCGGCGCCGGCAGATTTATAGAGCAGATAGGCATCCGGGAACCCATTAATGCCGACCCCGAACGGATGATGCCTGATTATCTCCAGCGCGCCTTGCCAGTAACCGAACCGGATGGCCAGCGAGGCCGGTGGCCAGATAAAGCCACAGATTA
>JACQXL010000048.1:8495-16568 GCA_016208805.1 Planctomycetota bacterium
AGCCGAAGATTGCGCAGATTATAATCGTCCGCCTGCGTGCGCCAGACGGTAGTGATAAAATACCATAAACCGCCAGACCGACGGCCAATGCGACCCAGCCCCCCTTGGCGCCGGTGGAATACAGAACATAAAGCATTACTAACGATACGGGATATGCGATATGCGATACGAGTTTCGGGAATAAGCGTCTTGAGCCGATTACAATCGGAATCGTCAGCACCAGAAATCCGCCCATTGAGTTCTGGTAGGTGAATGTCCCGAATGGTTCGTTGGAATACAGTCGTCCGATAAACTCCTTGCGCAGTTCTTCCGGCACGAAGTCCAGCAGATAAGGGCTTTGGGCAACGGCCTGGCGCAGGGCATCCAGCCCCCAAAAGTGCTGGTAGAGCGCATAAAATGAAATCAATACCGCAACGACGGACAGGACGCCAACGAAAAGATACGGCCGTTCTAACCGGACAATCAGGTAAAACAGGATGATATCGGTCAGCCAGCCAAAGGCATACTGGAGCGCTCCGAACTTGTATGGCGCAATGATAAAACCGTATATCACCAATACCGCAAACAGGAATGGCAAATGATATGCTTTTTGTGATTGGCGTGCTTGCCCGCCGGAGTCTTGACGAAGGCGGGCTAAGTGCAGCAACAACGCCATCCAGACGAAAAGACCTATCAGCAGGTTCAGCCCGGCGCCGGCCGTACTGCCGGAAATGAACAGGCGTAAGATGACACCCGCGATGATAAGAACTATTTCAAAAGATAAAAGCATTGGCAAATTAACAGAACACAGATAATGCAGATTGAAAGGGTTGTTATCTGCGTGTATCTGCGAAAATCAGCGTACTATAGGCTATGTATTATTCTTGTTTCGCCGCCCGGTATTTTCCAATATGGTGATTATGGCCAACAGCAATATGACTTGTCCGGCGACTATCAGCGAGCCGACCAGCCCGCTTTTCGGATTTATATGATAAAGGAGTATGGCCGAAAGGCCGGCGCAGAAGGTCAGCAAATATATGGACAGCACCGCCTCGGACACGCTCATCCCCATCCCAATCAGCCGGTGGGCGAAGTGGTTCATATCGCCCTTGAAGATGGGCTTGCGGTTCTTGATTCTGATAAAGACGACCACGGCCGTATCAAAGAGCGGGATGGCCACCACCAGCAGCGGCGTGATGATGGCATAAAGCGAATAATTGGCCTTGTAAAAGGTGAATAATACTGTCAGCGCCGCGATAAGGTAGCCGACGAAAAGACTGCCCGTATCACCCATAAATATCCGGGCCGGATGAAAATTGAATATCAGGAACGCCAAGCACACCCCGATAATCGTCAGCAGGAAGCAGGCGATAAAATACTGGCCGGTCTGCACCGCGATAATCAGGAAAACGGTTGAGACAATCGCGGCAATCCCGCTGGACAGCCCGTCCATATGGTCCAGCAGATTAAATGAATTGGTCACGGCGACTATCCACAGGACGGTTATGCCGCCGGATATCAACCGGCCGGTCAGCCCGGTTTCTTTCAGGAACAGCGAGAATGAAATCCCGTTCAGGACCAGGAAGAGCGCAATGATTATCTGGGCCGATAATTTGGTATAAGGTCCGAGCCGTTTGATGTCGTCAAGCAACCCGAGCAGGAACATCCCGGTACCGCCCAGGAAGATGATGGAAAGTGTTGGAATCATCTTGAACACCCCCGGCAGGTAATCATAAATCTCCTTGGGCAGCCAGGTGACCGGGTTATTCATCAGGAAATAGGCGCTGACGATGGCCAGCGAAAAAGTCAGTATCACGCCCAGGAAAATGGCGATGCCGCCGCCCAGAGGAATCGGTTCTTTATGGACCTTGCGCTCGCCCGGCTCGTCCACAAACTCTATCGCTTTTGATATCCGCCTGACCACCGGAATAAAAATAAGCGTTATCAAAAAGGCGGTCAGACAGGTGACAATACCGACTATTTCCATATAGTTTAATCAAGTCCCCTCTAAAGAGACTGTGTCATAATGTCATTCTGAGGCATTAGCCGAAGAATCTCTGCCATGGAACCCGCATAAAACCGAGATTCTTCGCTTCGCTCAGAATGACAAAAGAGACGTTTTTGTCATTATGACACAGTCTCAAAAAGAGGGGATTTAGGGGTGTGTGGCTTTAACACACCCCGCCCGACCCCTGTGGGGTCGGAGCACCCCTCTCAAGAGGGGAATATACCTGTGTTTATTTCTTTCCTCATTTCTTGCACTGCTTGTTTTATCTTCTCTCTCCAGTTTTGGGCATCGGGTTTACCGTAGGCGTAGATGACGCTCCGGCTGGCGTTGATAATCGCGCCCAGCCCGTCCGGATTAAAATAGCCCTTCAAATCCTGCGCGGTTGCGCCCTGGGCGCCGTAGCCGGGCACCAGCAGGAACTGGTGCGGCATCCGCGCCCGGAGCCGCTTGGCCTCGTCCGGGAATGTCGCGCCGACCACCGCGCCGAACGAACTGTACCCGTTTTTGCCTATCAGCCCGGCGCCTAATTTGACCACCTGCTCGGCTACAATATCATAAAGATGTTTGCCCTTATCCACCAATCTATCCTGCAAATCCTTTGAGCCTTTGTTGGATGTCTTGACCAGCACGAATGCGCCCTTGCCGGTTGCGAGGCACTCCTTGACGAACGGTTCCAGGCTGTCCTCGCCCAGGAACGGGTTTAGCGTAATGGCATCGGCGCTGGAGTTCTTGAGATAGGCCGCGGCGTATGCCTCGGCTGTGGATGCGATATCAGAACGCTTGACATCAAGAATCACGATTAACCCTTTGGTTGATGCATAAGAAACAGTCTGCTCCAGCGCCTGTATGCCGTCGTGCCCGTATAATTCATAAAACGCCGACTGCGGTTTGACGGCCACCGCATAATCGACGACAATATCAATAACCTGCTTGCCGAATTCCCCAATGCTACAGCCGGCGTATTCGGTGGAATTCCAACTCTTGAAGTGTTCAAATCTTTGGATAATTTCTTGCGGCATCATCTCCAGCCGCGGGTCCAGCCCGACGCAGACACAACTGCCTTTTTCCTTGATGGCGTCTATTAACCTGTCGGCAAAGTTATTCATACTTGTAATAGGACGCGGATTTCCGCTGATAAACGCGGATAAAATCCGTAAAATCTGCGTTTATCTGCGTCCCTTTTTTGATTCCGTAGCCCCCATCTCTTTGGCCTTCAGCGCATCGCGCGGGCCGAGCCGGACCCGCACCTTTAAATAATCCTTATCCACGATTTGGTCCAGCACCTGGCCCCGCTCGTACAGATAGGCCATCAGTTTCCCGTTGCCGAGCGGTACGCGCAGATTCAGGACCTTCTGGTATGAGTTTATAATTTCCGATACCTGCTCGTCCAGTAAATTAAGCCCCTGTCCTTTCAGGGCCGAGGCCGGAATCCCGGCGGCCTGTTTCTGCAACAGCGCCAGCTCCAGCGGGTCGGCTTTATCTATCTTGTTAAAGACAATCAGGGTGCGCTTGTCGGCGCAGTCCAGTTCTTTGAGCACCTCGTTGACCGCCCTAATCTGGTTGGCCGCATCCGCCGAAGCGGCATCTACCACATGTAAAAGCAGGTCGGCCTGGCGCACCTCTTCCAGCGTGGCGTGGAATGACGAGACCAGATTGTGCGGCAGATGGCTGATAAAACCGACCGTGTCGGATATCAACGCCTTCTGACCGCTCTTTAATTCCCAGGTATGCGTCTTGGTATCCAGCGTGGAAAATAGTTTATCCTCCACCAGCACCCCGGCCCTGGTTAGCGCGTTCATCAGGGTGGACTTGCCGGCGTTGGTGTAGCCGACCAGCGAGATATTGAAATTATCGGACCGGGTGGCGGTCTGGACCTCACGTTTCTTCTGGATATCCTGCAATTGGCGCTTCAGTTTGACGATATGGTCGCGGGCCAGGCGGCGGTCGGTTTCCAGTTGTTTCTCGCCCGGACCGCGGCCAATCATCGCCCGGCCGGCAATCCGGGAAAAATGGCCCCAGAGATGCTTCAGGCGCGGCAGGGTGTATTCCATCTGGGCCAATTGCACCTGCAGTTTGGACTGCTGGCTCCGGGCGTGCGTGGCGAAGATGTCCAGTATTAACTCGGTCCGGTCTATGACTTTTATATCTAAGGCCTCTTCTAAATTACGCACCTGCCCGGGTAGGAGTTCGTTATCAAATATGATGGCGTCTACCGGTTCTTGTCATATCGGGCTTGGTCCGTTGCTGGGTGATGCGGTCAACCACCTTGGCGCCGATTGTGTCAACCAGCGAGGCCAGCTCGTCCAGGCTGTTATTACCGGAAGAGTTGCCGGAAGACAGGCCGACACCGACCAGGAGGACCCTTTGTTGATAGACCGTAAGTTTGGTTCTTTGCATTAAGAAAGTAGTATAACTTTATCGGGGATAGAGTCAATAATGAGTTACATTTTTCTTGATTACTTGGTCGTGTCTGTGTTATTCTGTGGTTTAATTAGGACGCAGATAAACGCAGATTAGCAGGATTCTATTGCGGCGTGAATCAGCGAAAATCAGCGTCCCATTTGGAGGTTGAGTATGAACGTTATCGTATGCATCAAGCGAGTCCCCAGCACCGAGACCAATGTCCGCATCGGTTCGGACGGCAAATCACTGGACCCGGCCGGCGTGGAATACATCATCAGCCCGTTTGACGAGATTGCCCTGGAGGAAGGCCTGCGCATCAAGGAAAAGGCCGGCGCCGGCCTGCCCGCCGAAGCCTCGGCGCAGGCGGGAGATGTGACCGTTATCTCTTTCGGCCCGGCCGAGACCGCCACGACACTGCGCACCTGCCTGGCCATGGGCGCTGATAAGGCCGTCCTGTTGAAACCGGCCGCGCCGGTTAACCCGGAACCGTTCGTGGTCGCATCGGCACTGGCCGAGGCTATCAAACAGATGCCGCATAATATTATCCTCTGCGGCAAGCAGGCAGTGGATGACGATAACTCACAGGTCGGCGCGATGCTGGCCCGGTTGCTCAATATCCCGTTTGTCAGTCTCATTACCAAATTAGAGATTACCGACAACAAGGCCGTTGTGCATCGCGAGATTGACGGCGGTTACGAGGTGCTGGAAACCGTTCTGCCGGCCGTATTGACCGCCCAGAAAGGGCTCAATGAGCCGCGCTATCCGTCACTCAAAGGCATTATGTCCGCCAAGAAGAAACCGCTGGAAGAAAATACGGTCACCCCCGCCGCGCCGGGATTGGAAATTATAAAGATGGAGTATCCGCCCATTCGGCCGGCCGGCCGGATTGTCGGCAAGGGCGTTGAAGCCGTGCCGGAATTGGTGAAGTTACTCAAAGAAGAGGCAAAAGTTATATAAATTCACCACGAAGACACTAAGACACTAAGAATTAAAAAGTAATTTAGTCTTGGTGGGCTTTGTGACCTTTGTGTCTTTGTGGTTAAGGAGGAATTATGACAAACCCCATTTTAGTATTTGCCGAGACTCAGGACAGCAAACTGAAGAAATCCGCCATTGAGGTCATCTCCGAGGCCAAACGCCAGTCTGATAATCTCAAGGCCGAGGTGGTCGCGATGCTCATCGGCTCCGGTGTTGAACCGTTGGCCAAGGATGCCGCCTCATACGGCGCGGCTAAAGTAATCATAATTGACGGCCCTGATTTCAAATCGTACACCACCGGCGCGTATACCCAGGCGCTGATGGCCGCGGTGGAAAAGACCAAACCGCAGGCAATTATTCTTTCGGCTACGTCAAACGGCAAGGACCTGGCCGGCAGTGTCGCGGCTGAACTCAAAACCACGGCCGCGCAGGATTGTATTAGTTTAACATACGATAACGCATTTGTCGCGCGTAAACCGGTCTATGCCGGCAAGGCCATCATCACCGTAAAGATTGCCAAACAGCCGGCCGTAATTACCCTGAGGCCTAAGGTGTTCCCAGCATCCGCGCCGGATGCGTCAAAGAGCGTATCTACTGAGAAACTGCCGGTCGCGTTATCAGCCGACAGCAAACGGGTAACGGTAAAAGAGACCGTGGCGGCCGCCAAGGGCAAGGTCAGTTTGACCGAGGCCGATATCATCGTCTCCGGCGGACGCGGTATGAAAGGGCCGGAGAACTTTAAGATACTTGAGGAGTTGGCCGGAGTGGTCAGCGCCGCGGTCGGCGCCTCGCGCGCCGCGGTGGATTCCGGCTGGCGGACGCACGATGACCAGGTCGGCCAGACCGGCAAGACCGTCTGCCCGACGCTCTATGTCGCCTGCGGCATCTCCGGCGCCATCCAGCACCTGGCCGGGATGTCGTCCTCAAAATATATCGTGGCCATCAACAAGGACCCCGAGGCGCCGATATTCAAGGTGGCCAACTACGGCGTGGTGGGCGATTTGTTTGAGGTCGTGCCGGCGTTGTGCAAAGAGTTGAAAAAGTAAACGGATTAAACAGATTTAACGGATTATTTATCAGTTTCATCCGCTTAATCCGTGTACTATAACAATGGTTCATTTCCTCAAATACTGGTTCCCACCCATTGCTTATGCCGGGCTCATCTTTTTCCTATCCAGCCGGCAGTTGCCGCAGATGCCGGTATCAATCCCGTATTTTGATAAACCGGTCCATCTGGTGGAATATGCGATTCTGGCAATGCTTTTATACCGCACATTTATGAATTCTGTCCGGGTGCGGAAATCAGCCGCGGCACTCAGTATTGTCCTGACAATCTTATACGGCTTCTCGGATGAACTGCACCAGTTCTACGTGCCGGGCCGGCAGATAAGCGAATGGGATTTCCTGTTTGATACGATTGGGGCGGCGGTCGACGTGCTGATTATGAGGCGCCTTTTCACCACAAAGACACAAAGCACACAAAGATAAATTTCATGATACGAACCATCACCATCATATATGCGGTCTTGTTTATTATCGCCATCGCATTGATGCCGCACGCCACGACGGCCTTCTATGCCGGCAAGGCATCGGTCTCCTATTTCGGGCTGGGACTGTTCACGGCCGGGCTGGTTATTCTCATCAGCATTATCAGTTCAACCTTCATCGTTATCAAACGGTTGGAAGAGGAATTCCAGAGCCTGCTGGGCAACCTCAAGACGGGTGAGATTATCATCATCGCTTTGCTAAGCTTGCGCCGATTACCGTCCATATGGTTGTTAACATGGTCAACCTGTGGAGAATAACGAAAGAACAGTAAGCGGATTAAACGGATTAATCAGATAAATCCGTGTACTTAAAATGAATCAGAAAACATTACATAAAATAACCTACGGAATGTATATAGTCTGCGCCAAGAAGGACGGCAGGTCCAACGGCCAGATTGCCAATACCGTATTCCATCTGACATCGGAACCGGCCACCATCGCGGTGAGCATCAATAAGAAGAACCTGACCCACGAATATATAGAGGCCGGCAAGGTGTTTACCGTTTCAATACTGTCCAGGGAGACGCCGATGAAGTTCATCGGCACGTTCGGGTTCAAATGCGGTCGGGATATCAATAAGTTTGAGAATGTTAAATGCAAGAATGGCGTAACCGGCGTGCCAATCGTATTGGATAATACGCTCGGTTATCTGGAGGCCGAGGTCATCAGCAGTCTTGATGTCGGCACGCACACGGTCTTTGCCGGCCGGGTGGTTGATGCGGAAATTACGAGTGATGCCGAACCTATGACCTACGCATATTATCACGAGGTCAAGGGCGGCAAATCGCCCCAGACCGCGCCGACTTATATCAAGGATGCCCGGTAAGTAAGCGGATTAAACTGATTTAACGGATTATTTATCAGCTTTATCAGCTAAATCCGTGTACTAAAAAGGAGGCTAAGATGCAAAAATACAAATGCACCCTCTGCGAATACATCTACGACCCGGCCACGGGCGACCCGGACACCGGCGTCCAGCCCGGCACGCCGTTTAACGACATCCCGGACGACTGGCGCTGTCCGCTCTGCGGGGCGGATAAGTCGGCCTTTGAACCCATTTAGAAACCACAGACCCGCCTAAGGCTAATGGCAGTGACTTAAGACGCCTCTGCATAGCTTACCTCCACAAATAGTCCTCCCTTAGGTAATCCGGTTCGT
>JACQXL010000061.1 GCA_016208805.1 Planctomycetota bacterium
CAGCCGGGCAACGTCGGCGGACCGGGCTTGTCCGCCGAAGCCTCGGCGCAGGCGGGCGAACTGATCCGGACGGTCACGCGCGAGTTGCCGGTTCTGCCGGCCCAGAACGTGGTCCTCTTCCCGTTCCTCAAGGTGCCGGTCGTGATAGCCGAGCCGCACCTGATAGAATTGATAGACGATGCGGCCGCGACCGACCGGGCATTCGGATTTTTCACCATCAAGCCAGAAGAGTCGGAATCTTCCGCCCGCGTCCCGACTGAAGGACGGGCCTATGACCTCTACGAATACGGCACCCGGGCCGAGATAATGAAACTGGCCAAATATCCGGACGGCACGGCCAAAATCGTGGTGGGCGGCATTGAGCGCATCCGGCTGGAAACCATCACCCAGCATAAGCCATACTTCAGGGCCAAGGTCAAGATTGCGCCCGAAGACGTCACCCGCACTACCGAGATAGAGGCGCTGGCCAGAACGGTTTCGGCACTGTTTATTGATATCGGCAAACAACAGACCTATGCGCGGGACGAGGAATTCCAACTCAGCATTATGAACATCACCAACCCGCTGGTCCTGGTCTATGCCATCGCCTCCAACCTGAATATCGCGCCATCTGAAAAGCAGAAGATACTGGAAGCCAACTCGCTCAAGGATAAACTGGAACGGCTGGTCAGGTTGTTGACTAAGGAATTGGATATTGTCAAAATGGGCAACCGCATCCAGACCGAGGTCCAAAGCGAGATAACCAAATCACAGCGGGAACACGTGCTCCGGGAACAGATGCGGGTGATTCAGCAGGGGTTGGACGAGGGCGACGATTCATCCCAGGAGATTGTCCGGCTCAAAGAGAGATTAAACAATGCCCGCCTGCCGCTTGAGGCAGACCAGGTGGCCGAGCAGGAATTAGACCGGCTGGCCCGGATGCATCCGTCATCGGCCGAATATACCGTCTCGCGCACATATCTGGACTGGCTGATAGAACTGCCCTGGAGCGTGGCCACGACGGACGACGTGGATATAAAGAAGGCCAAACAGATACTGGACGAAGACCACTATGGACTGGAGAAGGTCAAGGAACGCATCGTAGAATACCTGGCGGTGCGCAAACTGAAAGAGGATATGAAGGGCCCGATATTGTGTTTTGTCGGCCCGCCGGGCGTGGGAATCCGGGGGCACCGGCGCACTTACGTCGGCGCACTGCCCGGCCGCATCCTCCAGGGTATCCGCAAGGCCGCCGCCAATAACCCGGTCTTTATGCTGGACGAGGTAGATAAAATCGGGATGGATTTCCAAGGCGACCCGGCCTCGGCCCTACTGGAAGTCCTTGACCCGGAACAGAACTATTCGTTCTCGGACCATTATCTGGAGGTGGCGTTCAACCTGGCCAAGACGATGTTCATCACCACGGCCAATATCCTGGACACGATTCCGCCGCCACTGCGCGACCGGATGGAGGTGCTGGAACTGCCCGGCTACACCGAGGAGGAAAAGATAGAGATTGCCAAACGGCACCTGATTCCCAAACAGCGACTGGAACACGGGCTTGAGCAAAATGATGCGGTCATCAGCGATGAGGTGCTCAAGAAAATCATCAGCAATTATACGATGGAGGCCGGCGTGCGCAACCTGGAGCGCGAGATTGCCAACATCTTCCGCAAGGTCGCCCGCGAAAAGGCGGAAAATATTGAGGCCTGCAGACCGGCTAAACTGAAAGAGGTCAAGCCCGGCAATCTGGACGAGTTCCTGGGCGTGGAGCGGTTCTTCTCCGAGGTGGCCGAGCGGACCAGCGAGCCGGGCGTGGCGACCGGGCTGGCCTGGACGCCGAGCGGCGGCGATATCATCTTCATAGAATCAACCAGGATGAAAGGCAATAAGACCCTGCAACTCACCGGTCATTTAGGCGAGGTGATGAAGGAATCGGCCCGGGCCGCGCTGAGTTACATCAGGGCCAAAGCCAAGTCCTTGAAGATTAACCAGGATTTCTTCAGGGACTCGGATATTCATATCCATATCCCGGCCGGCGCGATACCCAAGGATGGGCCTTCGGCCGGGCTGGCTATCACCGTCTCGCTCATCTCGTTACTGCTGGGCAAGGCCGTCCGGCCCGATGTGGCGATGACCGGTGAGATTACACTGCGCGGCAAGGTGATGCCGGTGGCCGGTATCAAGACCGTTATCCTGCCCATTATGAATAAGAAAGACCTCAGGGAGATACCCGAACGGATGCTCAAGGGGATGAAGTTTGAGTTCGTGGAGAAGATTGAAGACAGTCTAAAATATGTGTTCCGGCGGTAACTGTCATTGCGAGGAGCGGCGCGACGAAGCAATCTGAGACAACGCGTGTCACCCTGAACGAAGTGAAGGGTCTCATAACTTGTGACGAGATTCTTCGGCTTCGCCTCAGAATGACGCTCGGCGTCAGATTGCCACGCCCGACATTCGTCGGGGCTCGCAATGACCTGAAATAGTATGCCCAAGTTATTAAAGAAGGTTTTGGTAATCGTATTAGCCGGCGGCAAGGGCGAGCGGCTGGAGCCTCTGACCCGCGACCGGACCAAGCCGGCCGTGCCGTTCGGCGGGATTTATCGCATCATTGATTTCACGCTCTCCAATGCGATTAACTCGCACCTGCGCAAGATAATCGTGCTGGTCCAGTATAAATGCATTTCGCTGAACCGCCACCTGCGCGAGGGCTGGAATTTCCTGTCCACGGCGCTGGGTGAATACATAGAGCCGATTTCGCCCCAGCAACGCACCGGCGACCACTGGTATCTGGGCACGGCCGATGCGGTCGCCCAGAATATTTATTCCATAGAAAAAGAAGAACCGGAATATGTGCTGATACTGGCCGGCGACCATATCTATAAAATGGATTACAACCATATCCTGAGATTCCACCGCGATACCAATGCGGACATCACAGTCTCCACGGTTGAGGTACCGCGGCAGGAGGCGTCGCGCTACGGCACCGTTGAGGTTGATGCCCAGAACCGGATTATCGGATTCCAGGAAAAGCCACAGGTACAGGAGTGCAAGCCGATGCCGGGACATCCGGAATTCTGCCTGGCGTCAATGGGCATCTATGTGTTCAAGACGGAAGTCCTTTATAAATTACTCAAGGAAGATATGGAGGACCCGAACAGTTCGCACGATTTCGGACGCGACATTATTCCCAAAGCCGTGCGTGGCCAGAACTCGGGAAAGGTAAATGTTTTTGCCTTCAACTTCATTGACGAGAATAAACAGGGGCCGAAATACTGGCGCGATGTCGGCACGATAGACGCGTATTACGAGGCGAGTATGGACCTGATATCAGTTTCGCCGCTCCTTAATCTCTATGACAAGGACTGGCCGATTCATACAACACAGGTCCAGGCGCCGCCGCCCAAGTTCGTGTTCGCTGAAGGTCACCCAGCACCCACTTTGGCACAAGAACACAACGATAAAGTAAATCATCCAGCCAAAGTAGGTGCTGGGCCGCGCGAAGGGATTGCCCTGGATTCCATTATCTGCCAGGGCGGTATCATCAGCGGCGGCCGGGTCCAGAATTCTATACTTTCACCCAATGTCCGGGTCAACAGTTACGCCAGTATTTACCAGTCTATCATCTTTGAAGGCGTCACGGTCGGCCGTTACGCCCGGATTCGCCGCGCGATTATTGATAAGGATGTCAAAATACCGGACGGCTCGGAAATCGGATATAACCTTGAACAGGACCGCAAACGGTTTGTGGTCAGCGAGGGCGACGTGGTGGTGATTTCTAAAGGAGCGGTGTTATAATGAACCCCGTTAGAGATAGGTCGTCCCGCCACAGCGGGATGACCGTAATATCACAATAAAATCTCTGGCGGAGAATTGAGAACTATGAAATAGTTTGTTAAGGAGGGAGATACAAAATATCTCTAACGGGGTGAAAATAGTTGTTATCGGTGCAGGCATCGTCGGGACCAATCTGGCGGAAACGCTTTCCAAGGAAGGACACAGCGTGTCAATTATCGGACAGGGTGCGGAAAAGATAAGGCATATCTCCGAGACGATGGATGTCAGCGCTATTTTGGGCAACGGCACCCGGCCGAGCGTCCTGAGAAACGCCGGCGTTGATACGTCGGATATCGTTGTGGNNGGCCTGTATGATGGCCTCGGAGATGGGCTCGGCCAAGAAGACCCTCCTGGCCCGGATTCATAACGAGGAATATTCGGAACTGGCCCAACGTAACCCGGACCACCCGGTCGCCCAGTATATCAACCGCCTGCTCAATCCTGACCATATGATAGTTGAATCCATCAGCAAGAGGATGGAACTACCCAGCGCCATATACACGGCGCAGTTTGCGGATGGCGCCATCGTCCTGGCCGGCTTTAATGTCACGGCCGATGCGCCGATAGCCGGTAAGAAACTCGCAGAGTTGAAGGAAACTTTTGAGACCGATACCGCCCTGATTGGCGGGATTTACCGCGATGGCCAGTTAATTATTGCGCACGGCGGCGATGAAATCAAACCCGGCGATGATATCTATGCATTTATCGCCAAGGATACGGTGCCGTTCTTCCTGCCTCTCCTCAACCGCCGGGTCTGGGAGCTGAAGAAGGCCATCATCTACGGCGCGAACACCATCGGACTCGCTTTGGCCCAGAAACTGGAAGACAAGGTGGAACAGGTTGTCCTGATAGAGGAAGATAACGATAAAGCCGAAGCCGCCGCGGCCCGGCTGAATACCACCATAATTCTCAAGGGCAAGGCCACCAGTATGGATATCCTGACCGAGGCCGGAGCCGAGAACGCCGATTTCTTTATCGCACTGTCCGACAGCGACGAGGATAACCTGGCATCGTGCCTGCTGGCCAAGAAGAAAGGCACCAAACGCACGATTGTCCTGACCAACGAGCCGGACTATGTGCCGATTCTTGACGCGATTGACGGCACCGATATCGTGATTAACCCGTATCTGATAACGACCAGCGCGATATTGGAATATATCCGGCGCGGTAAAATCAGGACGGTCGTTAAACTCAAGGAGTCCGGCGCCGAGGTGATAGAACTTGAGGCCCAGACGAACTCACCGATTATCAAGAAGACACTGTCGGAAATAAACTTACCGCGCGAGGCGATTATCGGCGTGGTCCTCAAGAATAATACTCCGATTATCCCCAGGGGCGATACCATCGTCAAGCCCGGCGAACGGGTGATTGTCTTTACCCTGCCTGAGGCGGTTAAAAAGATAGAGAAACTGTTTAACCCGGCGCTGTAATTACTGAACTCTTGCGAAATGCCCCCTTTGTCATTCTGAACGGAGCGCAGCGGAGTGAAGAATCTGCGTTCTATGAGGGTTTGGGACGAGATTCTTCGTCCCGACACTCCGTGTCGGGACTCAGAATGACCATGCCATGCCGCACCACGCGATGCCGCATGGCGTCGTGGCGTGGCACTTTTTGGGTGGTTTATTTCCCATTTCGCAAGAGTTCAGTAATTAGACCTGTATGTCAAATACGACATATGAATAAAGCACTGATTCTATACACCTTAGGTATTTTCCTGATAATCCTCGCCGGCATTCTGGTTATTCCGCTGGGGCTGTCTTACCTGTACGAAGATACCGGCAACCTCTATAAAGACGGCGAAGCGATGTCATTCACGGTAACAATTGCGCTCTGCCTGGCGCTGGGCGTTCTGGCCCGGATTATCTTCCGGGCCGGCCGGGATGCGGCTAACCTGAGTATCGTGGATGGTTTCTTTATCGTGATATTTACATGGTTAACAATCGCCCTTTTCGGCGCGCTGCCCTTTTACCTCACCGGCGCCTGCTCGTTCAGCGATGCCTACTTTGAATCAATGAGCGGGTTCACTACCACCGGTGCATCCATACTCACCCATCCGTCTACCCTGCCGCACGGACTGTTATTCTGGCGCAGTTTCACCCACTGGTTCGGCGGCATCGGGATTATCGTTCTGGCCTTAGCGGTTCTACCCGCATTCGGCATCGGCGGCTACCAACTTTTCAGGATGGAAGGTCCGGGCGGCGGGTTCTCGGCCACCAAACTAAAACCCAGATTTACCGAGGTCGCCCGCATCGTCTGGGGCGTATATCTGCTCTTGACTGTGCTTGAAATAGTTCTGCTTCTGTTAGGCGGGCTGCCGTTATTTGATGCGGTGACCCACGCATTCGCCACGGTCGCCACCGGCGGGTTCTCTACCAAGGACGGCAGTATCGCCGATTTTAAGAGTTCATACATCACCTATGTGATAATGGTCTTTATGTTCCTCTCGGCCTGCAACTTCCAGACCCATTACCTGCTCCTGCGCGGGCAGTTCCGCCAAGCCGTAAAAGACCCGCAATTAAAATCGTTCGTCATAATGCTGGCCTTGGCTACGGCATTTATCAGCATCACGATATTCTTTCCACCGGCCACCAACGGTGCACTACCGCGACCGACTACGCCAGCCGTTGAACAAACCGTCCGCGATGCGGCATTTCAGGTCACTTCCTGTGCCAGTTGCACCGGATTTACCACGGCAAACTTCAACGAGTGGGCCGACCCGGCTCGCTTGATTCTGCTGTTGATGATGATGATTGGCGGCTGCGCCGGTTCCACCACCGGTGGCATCAAACAAATCCGGATTATCATCTTGCTTAAAAGTATCGCCCGGGCTGTCAAGCAGATGGTTAAACCGCATCAGGTCATCCCGATTAAGGTCGGCGGCATGGCGATGGACGAAACCGAGGTCTCAAACATCCGGAACTTCTTCTTCCTCTATCTAACCCTATTCTTCCTGGCCACGTTGTTGCTGACCATCCTGGGCATAGACCTGGTCAGCAGTATCGCTTCGGTGGTTTCCTGTATGGGCGGTGTCGGGCCGGGGCTGGGCGTGACTGCGCTGGACTACAGCGCCGTGCCGCTGTTAGGCAAATGGATACTGGTCGTCTGTATGCTGGCTGGCCGTCTGGAAATCTTCGTGCTGATAGTGCCGTTCTTCTGGAAGAAATAAAACCACACATTCGCCCCGCTCCCGCCTCGATGAGGATGAAATGCTCAGTACAGCCCCACATAATATGGTGAACAAAAATCAACGAGGATAATCCCGACACTGCG
>JACQXL010000001.1 GCA_016208805.1 Planctomycetota bacterium
GTCATTCTGAACGGAGTCCCGCTTCAGCGGGACGAAGTGAAGAATCTCCGTTTTATGCGTATTTGGGACGAGATTCTTCGCCCTTCGGGCTCAGAATGACACTCTCCGGGTGGTCTTTTTCCCATTTCGCAAGAGTTCAGATCTTAGAAAGGATGCAATACCATATTTACTCCCATTATTTTCCGACGGTGATGAAAGGGTGCGTGCCCAAGCGATTATATCCGTTGGTTCTTTGGGTCGCGAACAAAGGATAGTGGAAATTGCAAGCCATTTGTCCGACCCAAGCGCCTATGTTCGCAAAACAACAGTTGATGTTCTAATAGATTTAAAAGCCAAAGAGTATCTACCTGAAATTGCAAATCTGATTTCGGACTCAGATAGTAAGGTCCGTCGTCAGGTTATTGCTGCACTCGGCGAATTGGGCGGTAAAGAATCAATACCAGAAATAAAGAAACTATTATCCGATCCTGATGAAGAAGTCCGCCGGGCGGCACAGGAGGCGATTAAGGCGTTAGAAACCACAGATGAACACTGATAAACACTGATTCTTGCCACGGATTAAACAGATTTAACTGATTGACCACACCCAGCAATGACATCAATCCCTTGACCTTCACATAGTGTATGATATAAATAACCTTTCAACAGTAATTTTAACAGGGACTCTCAAGAGACCTTATTACTGAACTCTTGCGAAATGGGAAAAAGACCACCCGGAGAGTGTCATTCTGAGCCCGAAGGGCGAAGAATCTCGTCCCAAATACGCATAAAACGGAGATTCTTCACTTCGTCCCGCTGAAGCGGGACTCCGTTCAGAATCAAGAGTTCAGTTATTAGGTAAAGGTATTCACCGCAGACCTGCCCGCCCCGACGGCCGTCGGGACGCAGGCGGGGACGCGGAGCGTTAGCACGTTAAGTTTCTATTATTACGACGGCAATGGCAAGCGTGTCGGTGTGCGAAAGTGAGAGGTGAACTTTCTTTGCCTTGAGTCGTTGGAGGATACTTTTCGCTTTTCCGTGAAGGTTCAGGTAGGCCTGCCCGCCGTAGCCACGACACTTTGTGTCGGGACGAAGGCGGGGGGCTTGCCCATTTGATTTGACTTCAATATCAAGCCAGTTCGGGCTTTTTGAGGTGCCCCAGCCAGTACCGATGGCTTTCAGGAACGATTCCTTGGCCGCAAAACGGCCGGCCAGGTGCGGATAGATATCCTTATGCGAGCGACAATAGCGCACTTCCACAGGTGTAAAGAGCCGCTGGAGCAGTTTCGGATTACGCCGGAGGGCATTCTTCAGGCGGGCCACTTCACACAGGTCTGTCCCGATACCGATAATCATTTAGAAATGTAGTGCGATACTAAGGGTTAGCGAAAGGTTGCTGAAATCCACCTTCCGCACGGTCGGTGTATAATAAACGCCTTCCTTGACATTGAAGAACCTGAACGGTTTGACCCACTCGTGGGCCACTTCGCCGCCGACCGAGAAGCCCCATTCGCTGAAGATATATTTGGCGCCCAGGAGCGCATGATAGCCGAAGGTGTTCTCGGCGCCCCAGCCCTTATAGACGCTCCGGGCCGGACGGAACTTCTCAAAGAAGTAATAACCGGCGCCCAGACCATAATACGGCTTGAGGTTGCCGGACCTGACCGCGCCCAGGAAGGTAACATCCATATTGGTGTAGTAAAACCGGCCGGTGGTCTGGCTGGCCACCTCATAATCGCCGCTGACGTAGCCGGTGCGGAACTTGAAGGTGGAGAACTCCTCGGTGGTATGCGACAGGGCGATATACAGATTGCCCATATTCAGGGTATTGTTGCGGTCCGGGAAGATGAAAGCGGTTTCAATACCCAACTCAAAGTATTCGTTAAGGGTGTACTTTTTGATAAAGGCCTCGGTAGAACTGCTGATTTCCTCGGCCGGTGCAACCGACGCATACGCCATCAAGGATAAAAGTGCGGTTAAGATGAGTAATTTTCTAATCATTTTGTTCATCTCCTTTTCAGCCCTAAAGGTACGCTCTGCGTGGCCTTATTCTCCTTTAGGACATACTGCCCGCCCGTAATGGGTGGGGTTACATAAGATATATTAACGGAATATAGCGGAAGTTGCGGAAAACCGTTATTTATCTTATAGCGCCTCAAACGCCTATCTTTTTATCTCTTTCTTAAAGTGCAGTCAAGATAAATGAGCGAAATGTCTAAATACGGGGAGTGGGCTACCAAGCCAGCGGGACGGGTAGGGGGGTTGGACGATTACTTCCTCTTTATACCGTCCCCATCCCCATTTTAATATGACAGAAACGAATATCCCCCGAAGATGCAATATTTGCAATAAAGTTAAGGCCAGACCAGTTGTTTATAAGGATATTGATACCGGTAATGAACTGATTATTTGCGCGAAATGTATCAGAGAACCTAGACATTATTATTAATCGCGGTTGCAACGAACTTTTTCCTATGATGGATTGTCCAAATAAAGAAACCGAGGCCATTGTATCTTTTTATTCGGCCTCTATCCTGAAAAATAAAATCCAGCAATGCGGGAAATTTTATAATACTTATCAATCTGCCTGTTGTAATGCTAAATTAGTCAGGCCGATAAGGTGTAAATCAAGGTTTTGCCCTACCTGCGCGCGGATGCACCAGGCCAAATTGCTCCAAAAATGGTGGCCGGCTATTGAGAAATGGAAGAATACCTACTTTTTTACGCTTACTATTCCTAATGTGACTATCTTGACCAAAGAAATGCTTAATAAATTTATGTCCGATTTCTCTAAATTGCGCAGGGCGACCTACTGGCGCAAGGCCGCAGGGATTTATGCGATAGAATGCACGGTCAATCCGGAAAACGGCTCTTATCATCTGCATCTGCACGCCTTATTAGACCGATGGATACCTATAAAAGAGGTCAGAATTTTCTGGAACAATAAAACGGATGGCCGCCAGATGAAGATAACCTATATTCCGAAAGAGGGGCGCGGCCAGTCCTGCCGTGAATTGCTTAAATATATTTCTAAACTGCATGAACTCACAGACGATACTCTGGAAATACTCCAGGAAGTCTTTGGACATCGGCGCTTGATTTCGGTTTTCGGTCGGGTTTGGGGGGTGAGGGGGGCGAAGCCCCCCTCTATACTAGATACACTGGAAACAAAGTCGCATAAATGTCCGTGTTGCGGCGCCAAAAACTGCCACTGGGTAATGATTGACCGGCGGAAAAGTTGGACAGATTTACTGAATAGTTCGTCCTGGTATGATTTTTGGATAATAGAAAAAGGGGAAGCAAAGAAATTATTCCCTATTCCGTCAGGATAATATTATGTTAAATGGATATATTGATTTGCAATGTCTTGATTGTGGCCGGCACGCTGGCCTACCGGTTTATCTGGTGAAACTTTGGCAGAAATATCGCTGTCCAGAATGCGCCAAGAAATTAGCAATCAAGCGGATGAAGTTAGAGAAACTGGTCAGCAAGCAGAAAATCGCTGTCCGGTTAAATCCTTACAC
>JACQXL010000002.1:0-7200 GCA_016208805.1 Planctomycetota bacterium
CGCAATGACAATCATTCGTACTGCCACGCCATGCGGCATGGCATGGTCATTGCGAGGAGCGGAGCGACGAAGCAATCTACTTTAAAGGAGATTTTTATGGCTCTTCAACCAAACGAGGTGCAGACCGAACATATCGCCAACAATGCGGTCATCACGTCCAAGATTGCGCCGATCGCCGTGACCAGCGCAAAACTGGCATCCGCCAGTGTCATTACGGAAAAGATTGCCAATAAAGCGGTGACCAGAGCAAAAATCGGCGACGGACAGGTTACCACTACCAAGTTACGGGATGCCGGTGTCACGACACCAAAACTCGCCAACCAGGCCGTGACTGCGCCCAAGATTGCGGACGGGGCAGTAGGCGCTATTAAATTGGCATTAGCCGGCGTTACTACGGAGAAGATTGCTAACGGAGCGGTAACGACGCCGAAGATATTAGACGGGGCAATCGGAAGCAGTAAATTAGCATTAGGAAGCGTAACTACAGAAAGGATAGCCAACGGCGCAATTACGCCGTCCAAATTGTCGTTCACCCCGCCCTCGGTCGCCCGGCCGATAACGCCGGCCGTAACGACCGATGAAATCGGCGCGTTACAAGTTACTGGTTCCAAATTGCAGGATGCGGCCGTAACCGCCGCTAAACTGGCCGCCAACGCGGTAGAGACGGCCAAGATTAAGGACGCGGCCGTGGAAACCGCCAAGATTAAAGACGCCGCAGTCACGCCAGCCAAGTTGTCATTCTCCATCCCGACCAGGCCATTAGTCCCGCCGGCGACCACCGCCGAAATCGGCGATGCGCAGGTTACGCCGGCCAAGTTGTCCTTTACCCCTGTGACCAGGCCGCTAACCCCGCCAGCTACTCCGGCCGAGATGGAAGACCGCTTCAGCATCGCCCTGAATGTCCTGGTGTTCTCTAATCTGGCTAATGCCTCAGTGCCTAATACCGAGATAGACTGTTCGGGCTATGTGCCGGTCGGCGCGAAATATGCGATGCTCGTGATGACGCACGCGGGCGCCAGTCCGATACTCTACGGCTACAAGGCACAGTTCTATGCCAAGCCGACGGTTGACCCGGCCCCGCTCTACCGGTTAGACACGGCCGCCAAGGACTTCACCAATTATCTGAACGTGTTAGTGCCGCTGGATAGTAACAGGAAGTTTGTGACATCGGTTTACAGGGATGGGGTAACAACAGCGGCAGAACTCTACCTGATGGGCTATATCCGGTAACGAAATAAGGAGACCAGGAAAGCAGGAAAGTTTATCTTGGCCTCCTGGTTTCCTTATAATAATTATCTTTCGTGTTTTCGCCACGTCATACCGACATGGTGTGATGGTGGTGGGATCTCAGACGAAAATACCGTCTCGGCCGGGCCGGTCAGATAGATATATTTTCCTTTTCGCCATTCTATAGTCAGGTCCCCGCCCTTGAGATGGACTGTAACTGGGCTTTTGAGTTTGCCGTTATAAATCCCGGCCACGGCCGCGGCCGTGGCGCCGGTCCCGCAGGCCAACGTCTCGCCCGCTCCGCGTTCCCATGTCCGCTGTTTGATAACACCTTTGTTAATAATCTCAACAAACTCCACATTAGTCCCCGATGATAAGATCGGGACTCCGTTGCGACTCCGCCGATTGGGAAATAGTTTATGGCGCTCTACTAACGGCCCGTATTTCTCCACGGGAAACTTATCAACCTTATCAACTAATATCACGCAATGTGGATTGCCCAACGAAACAGAAGTGGCGCCGGTTAATCCCATTCCAAGACTACACTTCTTGATTGCCACCGGTTCAGGCAAGGCAACTTTTACCTTTGTAACTTTACCGGCGTTCACGGAAAGGGACAGTGAAACGAGTCCGGCCAGGGTCTCTATGGCCAGTTCTTTTCTGGATGTTAATCTCCGGTCATACACAAACTTACCCAGGCACCTGATGCCGTTGCCGCACATCTCGGCCTCAGAACCGTCCGGATTAAACATCCGCATCCGGAAATCCGCTCCTTTCCTTTGTGACTTCAGGACAAGGATAATTCCGTCAGAACCGACACCGAAACGCCGGTCGCACAGCCGACGTATTTGACCAATCGTCAGAGTTACTTTGCGGCTAATAACGTCTATAACGATAAAATCGTTGCCGGTGCCGTGCATCTTTGTAAACTTCATATTATTTATGTAAGCGGATTAAGCGGATATAACGGATATAATGTATAATAGATTACCGCTCAAGGCAAGACTTTAATATTAAAAACTTGACCTCGTTAGTGATATTTGGTAGATAAAATAATCTGTCTAATCACTGAACTCTTGCGAAATGCCCCTTTTGTCATTCTGAACGAAGTCCCGCTTCAGCGAGACGGAGTGAAGAATCTCCGTTTTATGCGGATTTGGGACGAGATTCTTCGTCCCGACACTCCGTGTCGGGACTCAGAATGACACTTTTTGGGTGGTTTATTTCCCATTTCGCAAGAGTTCAGTAATCAGTTAAATCCGTTTACTTATATATGAACTATAGTGAATATCACTCCCATAAGTGGTCTAAGAACCTGAAAGAAGCCGTCCGCCGCGCCCAATCAGCCAACGAACTGGCTAAGGCCGGTAAAACCGAGCAGTCAAAGCAGGAACTGGGGCTTCTCTATCAGGGTGATTTCCGCAATGATAAACAGATATTCCCCGGTCTCAAGGTCATGGCGCCCTACTGGAAGGCCGAGGAGGCCATGATGCGCTGCCGCTTTGAGGCAATGGCCCAATACTCAAACACACCGGAAATGTTCAAGGACAAGGAATTCACCGACAGCGTTAAAAAGTACTATCAGGACTTCATTGACGACGTCCGAATTCTAATTACACGAGATAAAATCCTACCTGAGCCACAGATTATTAAAGATTACCCTCCTAAAATGCCCGATGACTGGGCAAACCAACTGCAGAACCTGATGAAAGAAACCGAATCAATTCTTGATAGCGGCAAAATAGACACCGCCCTGCTGGAGCGCTGGCTGGTCTTCTGCCTCAACGGCATCATCGCATATAATTTCGGCCTGATTCAGCAGGCCGTTTTAGCCGGACTGACCATCAGGAAATCCGGCGAGGCCGGCATCAACGAATTGGTGGCCAAGTCACGCGATGACTACGGCTGGCGGGTCAGCAAGGCCTTCTTTGTGGAAGTCTTCCCGGCCGTCAATATCACCGATGTCACCGACCTGCAGACCATCGGCCGTTATGGGATGTTCGCCGACCAGGATTTAATCACCAAGGAAACCCTGCCGCCGGCTGACAGGAAAGACAAAGAACCCAAGATAAAGACCACCGAGTTCCTCAATTGCCAGGAATACAGCATCTTTGATACGGTCTTCAAGAAAATGAAAGTGCCGGTAAAACATTCCGGCATTGCCATGTGCGCTTATTGCGAGGAACACGGCAAAAAGAACACCCAGATATTCGTCCCGCCCAGCATGAAACCGGTGGTCAAAATGCTTAAGACTCTGGCAATGGGCGACAAGTCCTTCTTGTTTGAGCCCAAACTATATCCGGGCGACGATATGGAACGCTTTATGGCCGCGCAGAACAAAGTATTCGGAGGAGAGTTTTAATATGAGACTTAAAGATAAAGTGGCCATCATCACCGGCGCCGGCTCCGGCATCGGCGCGGCATCGGCCATCCTCTTTGCCAGAGAAGGCGCCAAAGTTGTCGTGGCCGATTACAATCTCAAAGGCGCCGAGGATACCGTTAAGAAAATCAAGGAACAAAAAGGACAGGCCATCGCCGTCAAGGTGGATATCACCAAGGAACCGGAAATCCAGAATATGGTTGACCAAACCGTCAAGGCCTTCGGCACGGTGGATATCCTGGTCAACAACGCCGGCTCCAACGAATTCGTCCCCTTCCCGGTCCTGCAGGAAGCCGATGTCGCCAAGATAATGGATGTCAACTTTATGGGCGCATTCAGGTGCGTCAAGGCCGTTCTGCCTTTTATGACCGAAAAGATGTACGGTAAAATAATTAATGTCACATCGGTCATGTCGGTCATCGCCGGCAAGGGCCAGAACGCCTATAACGCTTCCAAGGGCGCGCTCAAGATGCTCACCCAGGGCATGGCCTACGACCTAGGTTGTTACGGCATCAACGTCAACGCGGTCGGCCCCGGAATGGTCCGGACCACCCTGACCAAACAATTATTCGCCAACCCGGACCGGGTCAAGTGGTTTGAGGAAAAAATACCGCTGGGCCGGCTGGGCGACCCGGAAGACATCGCCCCGGCCATACTGTTTCTGGCCTCGGACGAATCAAAATATATGACCGGACAAACCATATTCGTAGATGGTGGAATGCTCGCCACGCGATAAAGGAGTGTAGTTATGGCAGATAAAGAAGCCAAAAAGCCGGGGTTGGTAACCAAATTCATCAACTGGTTTGGTAAAAGCTTATTCTATGGGACTGTCGGACTGGTTATCATCTACTTGATTAATTTCGGAATGGAAAAACTGCATGCGCCGTTAAAAACCATACTGGTTAACGGTGGCGTCACGGACAACTTAAGCGAAAAACTATTAATAGGCACCGGCGTGGTCGTTTGGGTTGTGATTATCGGCAACATTATGATGTATTTCCGGGGTGTGAAGAGATAAGCCACGGATTGAACGTAGCGAAACCCAGCACCTATTTTGGCGGGCGAGTCCCCTTACAGAGGATTGTCCTTATGCCAAAATAGGTGCGGGGTCTAACTCGCTGTAACGCTGCCCCGATGTAACATCGGGACATCTAACAGCGAGTAAGAGGAGTAAAGAATATGGCAACTGCAAAAGAACTGGTTGAAGGGATGCCGGTGATGTTCAACTCGGCCCGGGCCAAGGGTTATAACCGCAATATCCAACTCAATCTCACCGGCACCGAGGCCGGCACCTGGTGGCTGGAAATTAAAGACCAGAAGTGCACCGTCCATCCGGGCAAACTGGACAACGCCAAACTTATGTTGGAGATGGACAGCACCGATTTCTCCAACTACTTTACCGGCAAGGTCCACCCAATGGATCTGGTCCGCTCCAAGAAAATGAAGTTCACCGGCCCGATGACCGAAGGCATCGCCTTCAACGCCATCTGGAATATCCCGGTTGTTCCGCAGGCGTAATTGCGGATTGCGAAATGCGGATTGCGGATTGTAAATACCAAAATGGATAAAACCGAGTTGGAAAGGCGGACTAAAGAATTCGCGATACGAATAGCGCGTTTTGTTGATAGTCTTCCCAATAAGAAGTCAACTAATGCGATAGGATACCAATTGGTTAAATCCGGGACTTCAATTGGCGCGAACTACCGCGAAGCCAATCGCACCGAGTCACACGATGATTTTATCCACAAGATTGGGATTGTAGAAAAAGAAGCCGGTGAAACCCAATATTGGCTTGAGATTTGCGAGGGAATTCATACAGGCGAAACCAATGAACGAAATTGGTTATCCAAGGAATGCAGCGAGTTATTAGCGATTTTTACTACTATCGGCAAAACTGCAAAGCAGCGCCGGCGCGATAAGGGCAAGGGTTAAATTCGCTATTCGCAATCCCAAATTCGCAATGGAGGAAGTATGCTCAAGGTGAAAACCGCCGTCCTCAGCGTCAGCGACAAGACCGGTATTGTTGATTTCGCCCGTTTCCTTAAGAAATCCGGCGTGGAAATCATCTCCACCGGCGGCACGGCCAAGGTGCTCAAGGATAACGGCATTGACATCACGCCCATCTCCAAAATCACCGGCAACACCAAGGACGACTACTTTGACGGCCGGATGAAGACCATCAGTTTCAACTACGAAAGCGCCTTGCTTTACAAGCGCGACAAACCCGAACACGTCAACCAGGCCCGTGAACTGGGTATCCCCCAGATTGACCTGGTCGTCTGCAATCTCTATCCGTTTGAACAGGTCACGGCCAAACCGGGCATCGGTATTGATGAAGCCGTGGAAAACATTGACATCGGCGGTCCCTGTATGGTCCGTGCCGCGGCAAAGACTTATGCAGGCGTGGCCATCGTGGTTGAACCATCCCAGTATAAAACGGTTATGTCAGAAATGGAGCGTAACCAGGGCGCCCTGTCCAAAGAACTACGCCAGCGGCTGATGGTCCGGGCCTATGAAAAAACCGCCCTCTATGACGCGGCTATCCATACATTCGCAATCCGAAATCGGCGGTATCCCCTGGGCCGAAAAGGTTCACGGCGGCGCGCTTGGATACAATAACTACCTCGACGCCGAGGCCGCGCTCCAGTCCGTCTGGGAACTTCACGACGGCATCGCCGTATCCATAATCAAACACGCCAACCCCTGCGGTTACGCCACCGGTAAAACACTGCTTGAAGCATTTGAACGCGCCTGGCAGGGCGACCCGGTCAGCGCATTCGGCAGTGTCATCGCCATCACCCGACCGCTGGATATGGCCGTGGCCAAAATACTGGGCGCGCGTTTCGTGGAAGTCCTGGTCGCACCGTCCATCAACCCGGACGCGCTCCAATATATCAAAGGGCTGGGTCAGAAAAAGGCCGACCTGCGCCTGTTGGAAGTCGGCGACCTCAATCGCTTGCCGCCCCCAACCACCTACAGGTCAATCACCGGCGGATTGTTGGAACAGGAACGCGACGATAAATTCTATCTGCCTAATACCGTAAAAGAATTATTCCGCGCCCCGTTCAAGGCCAAATGCGCCAACAGCGGTAAGGACCTGACCGTCGGCATCGTCACCAAGGTAAAACCAGATGCCAAGCAGGCCGGGCTTTATGAATTTGGGCTGCGCCATATAAAACACATTAAATCAAACGCCATCAGCATCGTCCGTGAATACGCGCCCGGCTATTACCAGACGCTCGGCATGGGCTGCGGCCAGCCCAACCGCAAGGACTCGGTCTTCCTGGCCGGCCAGCGCGCACTTGATAACCTCAAGCGAGAATACCAAGAAATGCGGAATGCGGAACAAAAAACTCCGCACTCCACAATCTACACTCCGCAATTATTCCGGCAAGGTGCTGGCCGGTAAGAACGTTGCTCTTATCTCCGATGCCTTCTTCCCGTTCAAAGATGGTATTGACAATATCGCCAAAATTGGTATAAAGTATGTGGTTGAACCGGGTGGTTCAATGCGGGATGAAGAAGTCATCAAGGCCGCCAATGAATACAAGATGGGCATGGTCTTCACCGGCGTGCGGAAGTTTTATCATTAA
>JACQXL010000002.1:7230-9117 GCA_016208805.1 Planctomycetota bacterium
CCGTGATAACCAATCCGGAAGGCAGCCGGCTGACACCGTCGGTCGTGGCATTCACGGACAAGGGCGAGCGGCTGGTCGGCTGGCTGGCCAAGCGCCAGGCCATCACCAACCCGACCAACACGGTCTATTCCATCAAACGGTTTATGGGCCGCCGGAGAGACGAGGTAGCGCAGGAAGAAAAGATGGTCCCCTACAAGGTCATCGGCTCGGGCACTGAACTGGTCAAGGTTGAGGCCCGGGGTAAGCAGTATACGCCGCCGGAAATCTCGGCCATGGTCCTGCAAAACCTCAAGGAAACGGCCGAGGCCTACCTGGGCGAAAAGGTGACCGAGGCGGTCATCACCGTGCCGGCCTATTTCAACGACAGCCAGCGCCAGGCCACCAAGGACGCCGGCCGCATCGCCGGGCTTGATGTCAAACGCATCATCAACGAACCCACCGCGGCCGCGCTGGCCTACGGACTGGACAAGAAAAAGAACGAGAAGGTCGCCGTCTATGATTTGGGCGGCGGCACCTTTGATGTCTCCATCCTGGAAGTGGGCGACGGCGTGGTGGAAGTCCTTTCCACCAACGGCAATACCCACCTGGGTGGCGACGATTTTGACCAGCGCCTGATGAACTACGTGGCCGACGAATTCAAGAAGAAAGAAGGCATAGACCTGAGGCGCGACCAGATGGCGCTCCAGCGGCTCAAAGAGGCCTGCGAGAAAGCCAAATGCGAACTGTCATCGGCCACCCAGACCGAGATTAACCTGCCCTTCATCACGGCCGATAAGACCGGCCCGAAACATATGCAGATGACTATCACCCGTGCCAAACTGGAGCAACTGCTGGATGACTTGCTCCGTTCCAGTCTGGAACCCTGCAAGAAGGCGCTGGAAGACGCCAAACTCAAACCCGAACAATTAGACGAAGTGGTCCTGGTGGGCGGTTCAACCAGGATTCCCAAGGTGCAGGAACTGGTCAAGGAGTTCTTCAAGAAAGAACCCAACCGGAGCGTCAACCCGGACGAGGTAGTCGCAGTCGGCGCGGCCAGCCAGGGCGCCGTGCTCAAGGGCGATGTCAAGGACATCCTCCTGCGGGATGTCACGCCGCTGTCGCTGGGCATAGAGACGCTGGGCGGCGTGTTCACCAAACTAATTGAGCGCAACACCACCATCCCAACCTCAAAGAAAGAGGTGTTCTCCACCGCGGCTGATAACCAACCGGCTGTGGAAATCCACGTCCTGCAAGGCGAACGCGAGATGGCCGAAGGCAACCGGACGCTGGGCAAGTTCCAGTTGACCGGTATCCCGGCCGCCCCCAGGGGGGTGCCCCAGATTGAGGTGGCATTTGATATCGACGCCAACGGCATCCTCAATGTCGCGGCCAAGGACCTGGCCACCAACAAGAAACAGGCCATCCAGATACAATCGTCTTCCGGACTGACCGAGAAAGACATCCAGAATATGGTCAAGGACTCCGAGAAGTTCGCGGAGCAAGACAAACAGCGCCGCGCGCTGGCCGATGCCCGTAACCAGGCCGACCAATTGATTTACACCACGGAAAAGACGATGTCCGATATGGGCGATAAAATCGGCGCTGACGAAAAAGGCAAGGTCAACTCGGCGCTGGAGCGGCTGAAAAAAGCCAAGGACAAGGACGACGTGGCTGAAATCAAGAGCGCGATTGAGGAGCTGACCAAATACAGCCACACGTTGGCCCAGAAGATGTACGAAGAGGCGGCCAAACAGCGGGGCGCGGCGGGCGAAGCGAAGCGGAGTCCCGATGAACATCGGGAAGCCGGACCCCAAGAGCCGCCCCAACCGGACGGCAAGGGGGGTAAAAGGGGCGGCGACAATATTATTGATGCCGAGTTCGAGGCTAAGTAAGCCACAGATTACACGG
>JACQXL010000049.1 GCA_016208805.1 Planctomycetota bacterium
TCATAGTAAGATATTGGTAACTTTTTAGACAGCCTGTAATACTGTGAGTCTCAATATAGTGGGCTGCAACTTCACAGGCAGCCCACTACCGTTTTAGAGGGGTATTTTCTTTCGTGCTTCGTGCTTGCCTGCAACAGGTAACCCACTATAAACTTTTTATAAATGCATCAAAACCCATAGCCCGGTATCTGCGCATCCAGTTCTGGATGGTCCGGTAAGTGCGTCCTGAATGACGGGCAATGCCGGAAAAGGTATCGCCCCTGTCCGAAAGCCAGATTGCCTGTAGTTTAGTTCGGGCGCGTGATTTCCCGGCCATCAGCAATTCTTGCAGTTTCCATTTCACCTGCCGGCGTTGGTCGTCGGTTAATTTTATATATCGGTGCGGATAGGGCATAACTCTCCTGAAATCTCAAATCCCAAACTCCAAATCACAAATAATACCTAATCACTGAACTCTTGCGAAATGGGTAATCCCACCTCGGCGGGACCCAAAAGGGTGTCATTGCGAGCCCCGACGGATGTCGGGGCGTGGCAATCTGACACGAAGTGTCATTCTGACCCCGCTCTTTCCGCCAGAAAGAGCGTGGGAAGAATCTCATTGGGATTGCTTCGCTGACGCTCGCAACGACTTTGTCGGATTGCTTCGTCCCCCGCTCTTTGTCTCTCACAGAGACCCTGTGGGTCGCAAAGAGCGGGGTCCTCGCAATGACCATGCCATGCCGCATGGCGTGGCAGGAGGGGACGTTTTGCAAGAGTTCAGTTAGTCTATCTGTTATTGACTTACGATATAATCAGTTTAATCTTTGGCTCTAACGGCGGAATGTCCTCATTAATCGTTTGCCAAAGGATTGAAAGGTCAATGCCAAAGTATTCGTGTGCCAGTTTGTCCCGCATTCCGGCCATTTTCTTCCAGGGGACGGCCGGGTATTTATTCCTGAAAGACCCCGGCAGGTGCTTAGCGGCCTCGCCAATAATCTCAATGCTCCGAACCACGGCATTAACCGTCTTTTTATCTGTCAGGAACTTTTCATATTTCATCTTACCGATAAATAACTGGACGTCTTTTATAGAGTCAAGAATATCCTGCAGGTAGTCACGATATTCCCGCTTTTTCATATATAGACGACCTCACTCAAGATATGCTTACCGATATGCGGCTTCATTGCCCGTTTGGAAACGAGGTCAACCTTTGCCTTTAATAGCCCCTCAAGATATTCTTCAATATCCATAAACCTGAATAGCCCGACCGGTTCGGCAAAGTCAACCAGTATATCTATATCGCTATTTCTTTTATGCTCAGCGCGCACATAAGAGCCAAATACGCCTAACTTCCTGATTTTATACCGCTCTTGCATCTCTTGCTTATGCCGTCCGAGCACCACTTTTATATGGTTCAATGTCTTCATTGTCTGATGGATAACAAAAATAAGGTCGGCTGTCAAATATATTTTGCGCGCGGAGCCGCAGCGGAGTCCCGACCGTAGCGTCGGGGATGATGACCTTATTGGATGCCCAGCAGCCGGTTGCGGAGCGTAAGCGAAGTCCCGATGACTATCGGGGATGAAGTCCACCAGCGGTGTCCAGTAGACGCTACATCACGCCCCGATGGAATTATCGGGACTTCGCTTCGGCTACGCATTAGAATATGCCGCCAGAAACTCGTCTCTGGAAATGCCCGACTGACTGCAAATAGTTCGTAAGGTTGATGCCTTAATCCTGGGATGATTGGGCATTGTAAGATATGTTCTTTTTCCCGGACAATCGTGAAACCCAGTGATTGGAGCGCGCTGATAACCTTTCTTTTAGGCGCATCTATAGGGAATTTGCTTGTCATTTCTATACGCCGGCCTCGGCAATAAATGCTTCAATTACCGGTGGGTCTACATCCAATACTTCTTTACCGAAACTTTTCAGATGGAATAGTATCGCCGACTTAACATCAGACAGGGCCGCCTCATAGGTATCGCCCTGACCAACAACCACCCCTTTTATCCCTAACGGATACGCCACATAACCATCCGGATGTTTCTCAACTATAATTTTAATCTGTTTCATGCTATTTTACTCCTTTTCTTATATGATTCTCTTCAGATACACCAGATGAATAATAACAAAATATGCAAGTAATTGCAAGGATAATCTTGTTTTATCCCATATCCGCCAAATATAGCAGTTCTTATTGAAAATCTAACATGTTTTTATGCCTTTTCTCCCTATTTGTCATTCCTGCGGAAGCAGGAATCCAGAAAGGTATGGATTCCCGTTTTTCCTCCAGAGGCACATCCGCCTTTGGCGTGACCGAAGGCATGACCTATGGCATGACCGATTTCTCCTTTAGGATGGACCATAACGCTCCTTTGTCGCTAACAGCCGAACTATAATCTGCGTAGCCCGTAGGGCTCTGCGTTTCCGCCTGAGGCGGATCCCCGCCTGAACGGACGGGCAAGCGCCTATGGAGGACATTCCTGCCCCGTTAGAAATGTTCGTCAGCGAGATTGGCATAAGAATTTGTTCGCCTTCTTATAAACGATACGGTTCTTCACGGATTTTAGTGCCTGTCTGCCGCAGGCTAATGGCAGTGACTTAAGGGTAAAAAGAAAAGTCCCTCCTTGTGCCGATAATAATATATCGGTGCATTAAGAAAGGAGGGACTCAAATGAACAACCAATATATCTATA
>JACQXL010000028.1 GCA_016208805.1 Planctomycetota bacterium
ACTCAGAATGACCATGCCATGCCGCACCACGCGATGCCGCATGGCGTCGTGGCGTGGCACTTTTTGGGTGGTTTATTTCCCATTTCGCAAGAGTTCAGTAAAATGTGTGACGTCACACATTTAGACCGGGATCCGTCATTTCAACCCCGCATAAGTGCCACGTCATACCGACATGGTGTGACGGGATGTCGTTGCGACTCCACAGGGACTTTTAAGCCCCGCCCTTTCTGGCGGAAAGAGCGGGGTAAGAGTCTCGTCTGAGCGCCATAAGGACGCCATGGCGCTTCGGCGCCACGAGTCCCTGTTAAGACGGTTTCTCTTTCACCCATCAGGTTCACCTTCTTTTTGTCAAGTCGTCTTTTCCCCTTTAATTATAAGGTTCCCCAGTGCTTTGTCTATAATTTTCCGTGTTTCATATGACGGATATGGGTTAGATTCGCTGGCTCACTACAAGCCCCTCGCCGGGGCTGATTTTTACAGGTTCGCCCTCCCGCCAGGGCGGGACTGCCGAAGGGTCTGGGTATATCTGTGTTAATCTGTGGTTGCAATTGCTTTCAGGATACGTTGGAGGTCGTCCTCTTTATGATACGATAAAGAAATAGAGCCGAAAAGGAATTGGTCTCCGAACTTAGCGTGGTGAATATTCACATTGATGTTATCCGGCAGTTTTCGCCTGAGTCGTTCCGCGCACTCACGGAGTTGCGGGTCATTTCCCGGATGAAGTTGTTTAAGTTGAGGCGACCGGGCCGCAGGGGTGGTGCTGATTCCTCTGGGATGGAGATAGGCATCAACCAGTATCCTGAGATGCCGGACCGAGAGGTCTTCATTCTTGACCCTCTGCCAGATTTTCAGGCGCAGTTTTGAATCAGGCACGGCTAAGATGGCGATGGCGTGTCCGACCGACCGTGTTTGGCGTCTAATATCCTCCTGTATCTCCTGCGGCAGGTCTAAAAGGCGGATAAAGTGCGTAATCGTGGTCCGGCCAACGCCCACCCGCTCGGCCACCTGCTGATGGGTCAGATGAAAAGTGTCGGCCAACCGCTTGTATGCCTGGGCCCGCTCAATCGGGTTGAGGTCTTTGCGGTGGGTATTTTCTATCAGCGCCCATTCTAACATCTGGCGGTCGTCGGCCTCTTTGACCACAGCCGGGATGGTCTGTTTTTTGAGGGCCTGACAGGCCCGGAAACGCCGCTCGCCCATAATAATCTCATACTTATCCGATTGTTTAGGAACCTGTCTGACGATGATGGGCTCTAAGACGCCGGCCGTCTTGATAGAGTCCATCAATTCCTGAAGCCCGGCCTGGTCTATGGCCTGGCGGGGCTGGAAGCGGTTCGGGATGATACAGTCCAACTCTATCTCCCGAATTTCTTTACCCGTTCCGGGTTCTCGCTCTGAGAACCCGTCAGGGTTCGTAGAGTGGTTTGGTTTCTTTTCCATAATTCATGATATACCGGGCAATGGTCGTGCCGGCATTCGGTTTGGCTAACGCAGATGACCTCGCTGACATCTGTTTTAATCTATCATCATCCCGGAACAATTGGATGATTTCGGGCATACGGGAATCGAGCTCTGACTGCCGGATAAACAGCCCGGCCCCCATCTTGGCAACCTCCTGTGCGTTCAGGGTCTGGTGGTCATCCGCGGCATAGGGATACGGCACCAACACCACCGGCAGTCCGAATGCGGTCATCTCGGCAATGGCGATGCCGCCGGCCCGGCTCACAACCAAATCCGCCGCCTGATAAACCGCGGCCATATCCTCATAAAACGGCGCCACAAAGGCCTGAATACCGGCCTGCTCGTAAGCGGATTTAACCATATTAAAATCTTTCTCGCCGGTCAGGTGGATGATGCCAATGCGCTGAGATGCGAGATGCGAGATACGAGATACAACCGCCTGATTGAGCGCTTCGGCGCCCTGACTGCCGCCGATAATGGCCAACACCCTCTTACCACGAAGACACGAAGGCACGAAGGATTTAGAGTCTTTGAGTCTTTGTGGTGAATCCGTTACATCTCTCCTGAGCGGACTGCCACTGTGAATAACATTGTTACGCCGATATAAATACCTTTTGGTTCCTGACCATTGGCAGAATATCCGTTTGGCAAACGGGCTCAAAAGCCGGGTAATCCGGCCGGGCAGGAGGTTCTGTTCCAGCATCACCACCGGAATCCCTTTCAACAGCGCAATCACCAAGGGAGCAAACGAACCGTAGCCGCCCAGCCCGACCACCACATCAGGCCTGAAACTACCCCGACGCCCTGGTCGGGACTCCGTTGCGACTCCGCACAACTGCCTTCCGGCCTGAATAATAAACAACGGGCTAAATGATAACCGGGGCGAGGGCAAGGCGTAGTATTTGAACCCATATCGGGCCAGTTGCTTGCTATCAAACGGCCTTTGGGTGCAAAGGAACAATATTGCGGATTGCGGATTGTGGATTGCGGATTTAAGAGATAGTTCCTGCGCTAATGCAATGCCCGGGAAGAGATGCCCGCCCGTGCCACCGCCAGTAAGTAAAACCCTCATAATGACTAATGACGAAATCAGAATGACGAAAGAATTCCCAAATGACCAAATGACTAATTTGTCATTATATAATTAGAGCATTCTTTCGTTATTCGTCATTAGACATTCGTCATTTTATATTTAACCCCGTGCGTATTGGGGTAAGGTTTCTGATATATTAGCAGGTTCCGCCTGGCGTGCAATATTAATGAGTATTCCCATTGCGAGCATAAAGGCCAGGAGCGACGAGCCGCCGAAACTGATGAACGGCAGCCCAATACCTTTGGTCGGCAGTGCCGCAGTCACCACGGCAATATTAATCAGCGCCTGGAGCGCCACCATCAGGGTCACGCCCAGGGCCAGCAGTGTGCCGCCGGTATCGCCCACGGCAAACGCCACCTTGCGGCCATACCAGAATAGGCCAAAGAATAATAGCACCACCACGAAACTGCCGATGAATCCAAGTTCCTCGCCGATGATGGACAATATAAAATCGGTGTGCTGTTGGGGCAGATAGAAAAGTTTCTGGTAGGACAATCCCAGCCCGACGCCGGTGATACCGCCCGAGCCCAGCCCAATCAGCGCCTGATGTATCTGGTAGCCCTTGCCGCTGGTATCGCTCTGCGGGTTCAGGAATACGGCCAACCGGTTCTGGACGTGCGGATAGCATTGGACGACCACAAATAAGGCAAGCAATGCAACCAGAAGCCCGATAGGCACGACGTAGGTCAGCCGGATACCGCTAATCACCAGAAAAACAGCGCAGATGAGCGTGATAAATACGGCCGTGCCGATATCCGGTTCAATCAGAATCAATAATACGGTCGTGCCGACCATAAACGCCAGCGGCACAAACCCATCCTTGAATCGTTTCACCCTCTCCGGGTCCTTGCTGATAAAGTGCGCCATATAGAGGATGATGGCCAGTTTGGCGAATTCGGACGGCTGGAACCCGACCGGCCCGAACCGCAGCCAGCGCCGTGCGCCGCCGGCCGAATGGCCGATGCCCGGAATCAATACCAGTATCAACAATAACCAGGCCGCGCCAACCATAAATGGACTCAACCTCAGCCATTCCTGATACGAAACCCGCTTGGCCAGCAGCAGCGCCGCCACTGATATGATAATCCAGAGTAACTGGCGTTTGAAGAAGAAGTAACCGTCATTGATTTTGACCTCGGCCTGGAAGAAACTGCTGCTGTAAACCATAATGATGCCGAAGGCGACCAGAGCCAGGACGATAAGCAGAATTTTGTATTCGGTCTTTAACATATACCTGAAACCACAGATGAACACAGATAAACACTGATTTAATCTTTATTCATCTGTGTTTATCTGCAGTTCTTACATTACGAGTCTTTTGTACTCTAACTTACTGAACTCTTGCGAAACGCCCCCTCTGTCATTCTGAACGGAGCGAAGCGGAGTGAAGAATCTGCATTTTATGAGGGTTTGGGACGTAACTTACTGAACTCTTGCGAAACGCCCCCTATGTCATACTGAACGGAGCGAAGCGGAGTGAAGAATCTGCATTTTATGAGGGTTTGGGACGAGATTCTTCGCCCTACGGGCTCAGAATGACACTCTCCGGGTGGTCTTTTTCCCATTTCGCAAGAGTTCAGTAACTTAGGTTTAGCAAAGTTTAAAATGAGCCCTACCCGGTATCCGCTTGCCTTCAAGTAATTTAATAATTGGGCTTCATGAATTTTGGATATTCCTTCAGCCACCTTCAATTCAATTATTACTTTATCCTCAACCACGATATCAGCAATATAAGTTCCTGCCACAATCTCTTTGTAACGGACCTTCATTTCCTTTTGAGTTTCCACTTTTAACTTTCGTTGCTCAAGTTCGTAAACCAAAGAGTTTTCATATACCTTTTCCATAAAACCACATCCCAAAGTATTATGCACCTCAAAAGCCCCATTAAGTATTCCAGAGGTTATTTCTTTATGCTCAAACCTGCCGTTTTCCATTATATTTAGATGCACACCGATATTCATCCGTGTCCATCTGTGTTTATCTGTGGTTCAAAATATTTCTATCTTCAACGTAGCCAGCGACATTATGGCCAGAATCGCCGCGATAATCCAGAAGCGGAGCGTAATCTTGGGCTCGCTCCAGCCGTTGAACTGGTAATGGTGATGGAGCGGCGCAATCTTGAAGATGCGCTTGCCCCAGCCCTGGTAAGAGATTATCTGCATCAGGACCGAGAGCGCCTCCATCACAAAGATTGCGCCGACCAGGAACAAGACCAGTTCCCCGAGCACGCCGCCCAGGGCGACCGCGCCGACATTGCCCATAAAAACCTCGGCCGGGAAGCCGTTGAACCACAAAAACCCGATACAGGCGCCGATAAAGCCGGCCATAAATACGGTCAACTCGCCCGTGCCGGGCATATACGGCACCTCCAGATGACGGGTGTAGTCAAACCGTCCCGTGATATAAACAATCACCGCATAGGCCAGACCGGCCATTATCAGGCAACCGGTGGCCAGGCCGTCCAGCCCGTCCGTCAGGTTGACCGCATTGGAACTGGCCACAATCACCAGCGCCACAAAGAACGGATAAACCAGCCCCATCTCAAACGAGGTCTTAACCAGCGGCAGGTATAATTCGGTGCCCTGTGGAAATTTATCAGGATTCAGATTGAAATAGTTCCATAACCCGAAGCCAATCCCTAACCCGATGATTATCTGGCCCAGGAGTTTGAATGACTTGCTGATGCCGCCCTTCTTGACCGATTTAAGTTTGACGATATCGTCATAATAACCGAGCAGGCCGAGCCCTAATGTCAGCAGGAGCGCATAGACGACAAAGATATTGCTGGTCCGGGCGAACAGGAATGTAATCACCAAAAGCGCGGCCAGGACAATAACCCCGCCCATCGTCGGCGTATCGGCCTTGTGGCGATGGAGTTCTATCAGTTTATCGGAATCCTTTTTCTCCACCCGTTCCATTACCTTTTTAGATTTAAGATACCTGCTAAGAACCGGCAGTAATACCACGCAGAACAGGAACGACAGGACGGCGGCGAATGAGGCACGAAAAGTGATGTAGCGGAATTGTTCCACCAGCGGGGTTATCAAGTAATAGAGCATAAGGTTAGAATATCAGCCCAGCCCCTGTGCACCCGACTGATCGGCCGCTTACCTATTCGGCAGACAGGTCAGTTCGGTCAGGCAGGGGCTGGGTAAAATCTTCTCCAGGCCGATAGCCCGCGACCCTTTAATCAAGACCGAGTCGCCGCTGACCAGCATTCTATCCAGATAATCCCTCACCGGAGTCACGTCCTGGTAATACTTTATAATCGGCATTTTGTGCTTACAACATAAACCGGCTAATCCCTGCCTGCCGACCTGCCCGCCCAGACGGCCGTCGGGACGCAGGCGGGAGCCCCGGCGCAGGCAGGTTTGCACGGTCCAGTAAGTTTCTTTGCCCACGCCTATCAAACCGTCTATATGCGCCTTTATTATTTCATCGGCTATTTGACGATGAAACCTCCGGGAATGCCTGCCTAATTCCCGCATTTCGCCGAAGACAAAGACTTTACGGCCTTTTGCGGTAAGTGCGGCGAAATCCCGTAGCGCCATTGTGACCGAGGCCGGATTGGCGTTATAGGCGTCGTTGATATAAGTGATGCCGTTAACGACGCATTTCTGCATCCGCATCTCGGGGAGACGGAAACTGCCCAGTGCGGCGCAACTTTCCTTTATGCCGATGCCGAATGCCCTGGCGGCCGCAATGGCGGCCAGGGCGTTGTAAATATTATACGAACCGACCACATTCAGACGGCACCGGCAAATAGTTGAACCATTCTGCACCGTAAATATCGTTTCCGACGGCTTTATTGATATACCGGACACGCGGATATCGGCGCGTTTATACATTCCGAAGGTCACTATCCGGTACTTGCCTTTACTAATATACCTTTTAATTAAAGCGTTCCCGATATCATATATGGCCGCGCCGTTTGGCGTTAATGCGTCAAATAACGCTGATTTCTCTTGGGCCACGCCGGCTACGCTCTTAAGTCTCTCTAAATGGGTGGCCGAGACATTCGTAACCACCGCGATATCCGGTTTGATAATATCGGCCAGATACGCTATCTCGCCGGGCTTATTGGTGCCGGCCTCTATCACCAGGCATTTGTGGCGCTGGTCGGCCGAGAAGATAGTCAACGGCACGCCGATGAAGTTATTGAAACTCTTGGGCGATTTGACGGTCTGATATTTTCGGAAAATGATATGGGCAATCATATCCTTGGTGGTCGTCTTGCCGTTGCTGCCGGTAACGGCAATCACCTTTGCCGAAAGTATATTCCGGTAATACCGGGCCAAATCGCCCAACGCCTTGAGGGTATCAGGCACCACAATGGCTGGCCTGCGGCATTTAACCGGGCGCGATACCAGCACGGCCCGGGCGCCTTTACGGATGGCCTCCGGAATAAAACGGTGACCATTAAAATTAGGGCCTTGCAATGCGACAAATAGTGAACCCGGCTTAAGCGTCCGGGTATCGGTGGAAATACCTTTGATAATAGCGTCAGCAACCCGATGTGGTCGGATAATTTTACCGTCTGTGGCGTTAATTATTTCCTGTAAACTTAAAGGGATCATTTAATATGTTCCAATATCTCTATCGCTACCTGTTTGTCATCAAACGGCTTGACCACATCCTTGAAAATCTGGCCGGTCTCGTGGCCTTTGCCGGCAATCAGAACAAGGTCATTGGGTTTAGCCATCAGGATGGCCTTCTTGATTGCCTCATAACGGTCCGGTTCTACATAACAAGAAGGCGATTTCTTCTTCCGCAGACCGGCTTTGATATCGTCAATAATACTGAGCGGGTCTTCGGTGCGCGGATTGTCGGAAGTAATAATAAAGATGCTGGCCAACTTTTCCACGATTTTACCCATCAGCGGACGCTTGCCGCGGTCGCGGTCGCCGCCGCAACCGAATACAACTATCAGGCGGCCTTTGACGATAGGTTTAAGCGCGGCCATCACATTATGCAGGGCGTCATCCGTGTGGGCGTAATCTATGACCACAGAGAAATCGCGGCCTGTGGCAACCGTCTCCAGCCGGCCACGTACGCCTTTGACCGCTTCTATGCCGTGCTTGATTTCCTCCAGCGGAATTTCCAGCGAGATACCGGCGGCGGCCGCCGCCAGGATATTGTAAACATTATGCCGACCGATAAGCGGTGTGTGAACAGGAATCGCTCCTGACGCCGACCTCAGGACCATATCAGAACCGTTTAGGGACATCCGGCTTATCACGGCCGATACGTCGGTGCCCGGCATAACCAAACCGTAACGGATGATTTTTGCCCGCGTATGACGCTCAAAATATCTGCTGGCGGAGTCGTCCGCATTAAGTATGGCACAGGCATCCTCAGGTAAACGCCTGAATAGTATTGATTTGGCCTGGCGATAGCGGGCCATAGTTTTGTGGAAATCCAGATGGTCACGGGTCAGATTGGTAAAGACCGCCCTCCGGAACATAGTTCCATAGATGCGGTTCTGGACAAGCGAGTGGGACGATACTTCCATCACCGCATAATTCAGCCCCATCTGGCGCATTTCGTTGAAATAGCCCTGCAATTCGTATGATTCCGGAGTGGTTACCGGGGCCGGTATCTGGCGAGCGCCGATAACGTATTGAATCGTACCGAGCAACCCCACCTTTTCGCCGTTGGCTTCAAGGATGGATTTTATCAGATAGGTCACCGTTGATTTGCCGTTGGTGCCGGTAACGCCGATAACATTTATTTTAGATGACGGCTGATTATAGAAATAACTGCTGAGCATTGCCAGCGCCTGCCGGGTATCGGATGTTACTATCTGGGGGATAAGCGGGAAGAGGTTAAGTTTATGCTGGGTAACCAAAGCCACGGCGCCGCGATGCAGTGCGTCAGCGATGTATTTATGGCCATCCGTCTTATTGCCGCTGATGGCGACAAAGATATCGTCCTTTTTCACCTGGCGCGAGTCATAACTGATGCCGCCGATGTCAATATTCTGGAAATCATAGAATCTCGCCCTGGGGAATACTTTCTTTAGTTCACTGAGTTCCATAAAACTGTTGGCGTATAAGCCCCGTTAGAGATAGGTCGCCAGAGGCGACCGTGCTATTCTTTAAACACACGATAGAGATATTTTATAGTCCTTATATCAGTTGTTATCTCTTACCATAACATCAAACATCTCTAACGGGGTGAACAAGTCAATGTCCTATCCCGCTAATGCGGGACAGGTTTTCACGCGGTGCTACCCTGAAATACTTGAGTGTTTTTCCTATTATCTTGGCCACATACGGTGCGGCCACCTCACTGCCATAATACCCGCCCTTGGGTTCATCCACCACCACCAGAACCAATATTTCCGGATTATCTACCGGCGCAAATGCGATAAAACTGCTCAGATACTTATCGTGCGAATAGGTACCGTCCGGATTCACCTTCTGGGCCGTGCCGGTCTTGCCGGCCATAGCATAAGATTTAAGATTGGCGCTGGCCGCAGTGCCGCTCAGGACAACCTCTCGTAACATCAGGCGAATCTGGTATTCAATATCAGATGATAAAATATGCGCGGTGTTTTCCGTCCGGAAATATTTAATCCCGGATTCATCAGCCGGCTTCTCTGCTGACGGCCGCTCGGCGATTTTCATAATGACCTGCGGTTTGACCAGATTGCCGCCGTTGGCAAACGATGCATACGCCCGGGTTAACTGGACGCTGTTGACGCTGATTTCGTGTCCCATAGAAACCGAGGCCACTGTGTAATCGTTCCAGCGGCTGCGCGGCGTTATCAGGCCGCGATGTTCGCCGCTTAGCCCGATTCCGCTGTATTCGCCGAAGCCGAACTTTTTAACGCAGTCATATATGTTTTCTTTACCCAGCGATAACCCGACTTTGGACATCCCGATGTTGCTTGACTTAGAAAGCACCTCGCTAAGCGTCAGCCAACCCAACGGCTTGTGGTCGCGGATGGTCCGCCGGCCAACCTTGAAACTCCCATTCTCACAGAAAAACCTGTCATCCGGTCTGAAGAGATGTTGTTCCAACACCGCGCTCATAACGAACGGCTTGAAGACCGAGCCGGGTTCATAACTATCGGTCACCAACCGATTGCGCTTAACCTCATCCGAATACTGCTGATACTGGTTGGGGTCAAACCTGGGTACATTGGCCATGGCCAGTATTTCGCCGGTCTTCGGCGCCAGCACCATTCCGCCGGCCCACCTGGGCTTATACTTTTTCGCCACCTCTTCCAGAGCATTCTCTACGGTATACTGAACCACGACATCTATGGTAAGGTAAACATTCTTGCCCGGTTTGGACGGCTGGCCGACCGCCTCGGGCGGCGTGAAATGTTTCTGGCGGGCGTCGCGCTGGAGATATTGATAACCCGGCTCGCCCTTAAGGGAATCCTCGCAAAGCAGTTCAACCCCGCCCAGGGGCTGTTCATCCACGCCGCGGAAACCGATAAGTTGGCCGGCTAAACCGCCATTAGGATAAAATCGCTTGTATTCTTTCTTGAAACCAACGCCGCTTATCTTCATTTCCTTTACCTTGCGAGCGGTATCGTCATCAACCCGCCTTTTGACCCACAAGAATTGCCGGTTATTTTCTGCAGACTCCTTTATCCGTTTGGCGGTATCATTGGCGTCAATGCCTAAAACTCGGCATAATCTTTTAATGTCGTCGGTTCTGTCTTTAAGTTTATCCGGGGATACATAAACCGACTCAACTAACTTAGAAAGCGCCAGAACCTCGCCGTTGCGGTCAAAGACCATCCCCTTTTCCGGCGGAATCTCCACCTTAAGATAGGCCTGTGAAAACCGGATGGCTTCGTATTCGGAATGCCTTGAAATCTGGATATTAAAAAGCCGATAAATAAGAACCAGGAAAGCCAGAATGACAACCCCGATGTATCTGTTTGGACTGCGCATATATCATCAGGTTCTGGGGTGATTTAAGGTTAGCCAGTTTAATCTTAATGGATTGTTCGCCGGTAAATAATTTGTCCCGGAGTGTCGCAAGTTCTGAAATCTGGTATCCCCACCTGATGGTCTGGACCTGCTGCCAGGCCGTAATCAAACCGAGGAAGGTAATAAGGCCGATGATGATGACCAATCTTTTCGTATGCATTTACCAACTCCTTATCCCCTCTCTACTACTCTCAGCCGCGCGCTGCGCGAACGGCGGTTACTTGACTTTTCTGCCGCACCGGCCTGAACCGGCTTCTTGGTCAGAATCCGGAAAACACCCTCCCGGGCGCCATTCCTGAAAGACTCTTTAACCAGCCGGTCTTCCAGCGAATGGAAACTGATAATCCCTAATCGGCCGCCGGGCTTGAGATAATTAGCGGCCTCCGCTAAAAACATCCCCAGGTTATCCAGTTCTTTATTCACCTCTATCCGCAAGGCCTGAAATGCTCGCGTGGCCGGATGAATCTTGCCGCGGCCGGGAACGGATTCTTCAATAATCTGAGCCAGTTGCTGGGTTTCGGTAAACTTCTGCTTCACTCTGGCCCGGGCGATATTGCGGGCAATGCGTCTCGCCCATCGTTCCTGGCCGTAATCCCTGAATATCCTTTCCAGCCGCTCGGCCGGATACTTATTCACCACATCTGCCGCAGTTAAAGCCATATCGGAGTTCATCCGCATATCCAGCGGCCCGTTGAAATGGAAACTGAACCCGCGTAAAGGCGTATCTAACTGATACGAAGAAACTCCTAAATCCAAAAGGATAATATCCACGGACCGGATATTCAGTCTTTTTAGAATCAGGCCCAGGTTGACGAAATTGTCACAGAACAGGTCCACGGCCTGGATTTCCTTCCCGTCAGCCAGATAAGACTTCAGCCATTCCTGCGTGTGGGAAATTGCCTCACGGTCAAGGTCAATGCCGATTAGTCTGCCGCCGGGCTGAATCTGCGTCATCAATTCCCGGCTGTGGCCACCAAAACCGATGGTGGCGTCAACGACAATATCTCCTTTCTGAGGTCGCAGGTATCTGACAACCTCATTCAGTAAAACAGGTTGATGCATCAGTTGTTAGAGCGCGCCAGCCGCCCGGAACAGCAGCGGGAAACGACGGACTGTTTCCTTCTTCCGCGTCATCAGCCGCACCAGGGCGTAAATGTTCTCGCTTAAATCCACGCTTTCATATTTGGACGAAAGCGAATGGATTTTTTCCAGTCTCTTGAATAACTCTTTCAAATCACCTTCTATATCTTCCAGTCTGGCGTGAAACGACTCTAAAGGCAAATCCTTTAGTTCCTCCAGTAATTTATTTACCCTGTCAAATGCGTCCTTGTCGTTCATACTACCTCCTTTTCTTACCCAGTGGGTTATACCACGCCGAATGGCGTGGTATTCTACATTATTATACTACGGTTTATATACGCCTTTCTCCATATTAACTGACTGGGTTTCCAGCCATTTATAGACCTTGCCCCAGTTTTCCGAGTCCCAGACCTCTATCCGGTTACCCACCCCGACAATGATAATATCGCGTTTCAGGTCGGCGGACCTTATCAGCCGGAACGGTATCAGCAGTCGCCACTGGATGTCTATCTTGCAGAATTCAGTATCCGAAGAAACCTTACGCAGATACCAGTCGGCTTCTATGCTTTTTAATGAATTGGCGCTCAGCCATTCCAGATGTTTCTCCCATTCGCCCTGCGAATATAATACCAGAAAGTTTATCTTGTCGTTAAGACACTCTTTGGTCTGGAGATTGACAAAAATGCCCTCCTCGGCATTTCTCTTTTTGCGGAGCCGCAGCGCAGTCCCGACCTTAGCGTCGGGGCTGACTTGAGTCCCCTCTCAAATTCCCCACGATGGCACTATATTCCCCTTCGTGGGATTACGTGCCACTCTACTCCTTATTATCGTCCTGTCAAGATTTTTACTTAAATTTATGCAAATATTCTTTGCCGCCCCCGCCCCGCCGGGCCAGCCCATATAATACATCATATGGTATTTACCTGACGATTTAATCAACATATTGTGCTTTTTGGGCACGCTGAATTGTCGGCTTAATAAAGTTTCATATTTTTATGTTATTTTTTACTGGAGCATTTTATCCCCCACCGTTTCACACACTGGGAAATCCTTCCACCTGCCCTTTCCACCGGCTTGATATGCCAAATCATCGTCCGGCTGATACCCGCAACAGCAGAATAAAAATATTGCAATCTGACAGATTTATGTTAAACTAATGCTCAATGAATATCTTCGGAATCAACGGCGAAGGCGAATGGAGTATCATCTTCCGCCAGAATCCACCCATCTGGGTGGTGGTGCTGGTTCTCATTCCCGCCATTCTCGGAGTTACGTATTTTATCTACCGCAAGGAAAAGTCGCCCGGTTATGTCAAACTACTCCTTTCGCTCTTGCGTGGCGGGCTCATCTTCATCATCCTGCTCATCCTGGCCCAGCCGGTCTTGTTAGTAGAACAGATAATCCGCAAGGAATCGCATCTGGCCATCCTGATAGATGATTCTCTGAGTATGGGTTTCAAGGAAGACGGCAAATCCCGGATTGAACGCGTCAATGCCGTATTCTCTAATCCGCAATCCCTGCCCGTCCGGCAGGCGGGCGATATCCTGAAAAAGTTAGCGGAGCAATATAAACTGAAGATATACAGTTTTTCCTCTACGCTCAAACCGCTGGCGATAGATAAAACACTCTCTCCCATTACGCCGTCCGGTGACGGCACGGCCATCGGCCACGCCCTGATTGATGCGGTTCAGGACCTGGGCGGACAGCACATTACCGGCATCATACTGGTCTCAGACGGCCAAAATAACCTCGGAATTGAACCAATCCAGGCCATAGATACGCTCAAAAACCGGGCCAACCTCTGCCCGGTTTATGCGATTGCCCCAAACCCGCCGGCTCAAATTAAGGATATTGAATTACTTGACCTCAAGACGCCGTCCGTTGCTATCGTCAACGACTTCGCATCATTTGATGTCACCTTAAAATCAACCGGCTTCAAGGACGGCGATATCGTCACTATCCAATTACTGGAACAAGTTACGGGTTCATCTGAACCTCCTAAACAGGTGGCCGAACAAACCGTGAAGTTAACGGCACTGCCCCAGGCAATTCCAGTTTCGCTACAGTATAAGCCATCCCGCACCGGCGATTACGTGTTTACGGTCAATATTCCTTTCCAGACCGGCGAGGTGACCGAAATGAATAACTCCATCGCCCATTATGTCAAGGTGGTGGATGACACCATCAAGGTATTATATGTAGAATCCTACCCGCGCTGGGAATATAGCCGTCTCAAGAATGCGCTCATCCGCGACCGGACGATGAAGGCATCGGTCTTGTTGGTGGATTCCGACCCGGACTTCCCGCAGGAAAGTTCGCCCAATATCCCGCCGGTTTACCAGTTCCCTCAGACCAGAAAGGAGTTGTTTAATTACGACGTTATTATCCTGGGCGATGTCCATCCGCAATCGCTCGGCCTGAATACCACCACGCTGATAGATAACCTTAAACTATTTGTGGATGAGATGGGCGGCGGAATCGGGTTTATCGCCGGTCCTAAATATAATCCCGACGGATTCCGCGGCACATTGTTGACCGAACTCTTGCCGGTAACACTGGAAGACCATTCTTACACGGTTATTTCGGCTATGAATCAGGGTGACGATAATATAACCAGACAATCTTTCCGTCCGAAACTTACGCCGGAAGGCAGAACTAACCCGGTTATGCGGCTGGAAAACGAGCCGGAACGAAACTTGCGGCTCTGGGAAAACGCTGATGGACTGCCGGAACTGGTTCGTTATTATCCGGTCAAGAAAGCCAAATCAGGCGCGGCGGTCCTGGCCGTCCATCCGGTCCAGAAGAACAAATACGGCGAACGGCCGGTCTTTGCCTCGTTTTACTACGGACACGGCCGGACCTTCTGGAGCAGCGTGGACGAAACCTGGCGCTGGTGCAGATTCTCCGGTGACAAATACTTCTATGCCTTCTGGGGCAATGTGATTCGCTTCCTGCGGGGCGGTAACCTGGCCGGTAATAAACGGCTTCTCATCACCACGGATAAACCAAGGTATATCCTGGGCGATAAGGTCAAAATCTCAGCCCGGATTTACGACCCTGATTTCAAGCCGCTGACCCGCTCATCTTATCCGCTATCATTATCAATGAACCAGACAGAAACGGATAAACTTACGCTCGCTCCGGCCGCCGGCAAAGAAGGACATTACGATGGCTCGTTCACGCCTTCGGAAACCGGATATTACCAATTGACCATCGCCACGGACAGCAACGAATCCATTAAGACAACCGCATCGTTTATGGTTGATTTCTCGCGCCGGGAATACGAAAATATCGCCCTAAATATTGATGGACTCAAAAATATCGCCGCTGTCTCCGGCGGCGAATTCCTGTTTCTGGATGATATCAATAAACTGCCCGGACTGATAAAGCCATCCGCCGACATCGTCCATACCGAGACAAAGGAAAAAGACCTCTGGGATTCGCCCTTTATCTTTGTGGCTTTCCTGCTGGTCATCTGCGCGGAATGGATTATCAGGAAACTGGTGATGTTATTATGAAACCAACTGGAAATGTCATTGCGAGGATCCCGCCTTGGCGGGAGACGAAGCAATCTCATTGCAAAATAGATTGCCACGCCCCAATATCCATCGGGGCTCGCAATGACACAAAAATATTTATTCTATTCCTCTACGCGCTCTGTGTCGGAGTTTATCCCGCCGTCGGCGGGACGGTGAATATCTTCGCCAAGGACGAGCCCAACCGCGCCCATATCCTGGTCAGTAACGATGCGATTGTCATATTCAAGGACGCCGATACTCAAGTAAAAGATAAAAACTGGTCGGCCGCTATCGCCAATTACCAGAAACTGATTGAATCTTACTCCCAGTATGTCATCCCGGCTGATAAGACCGCAGTCAATCCCGCTGATAGGGATAAGGTCGCCCCTAACGGGATCCCGCAAGGGACAACCAATCCCGCTTATAGAGAAAACGAACCGGGCAACCTGTTTTACGGCGTGAAATACCTCGCCCTGGAATCGCTCAAGACACTTCCGCCTGAAGGCAAAGAGGTCTATCGCAAACTGTATGACTCATCGGCTAAAGCGCTGTTTGAATCGGCATTCCAGAATCCTAAATTAGACAGGTTAGAAAACCTTAAAACCATCATTGACCGTTATCCCTTTTCTTCCTACGGCGAAAAGGCGTTTATCCGGTTAAGCCGCTATCATCTGGAAAAAGGCGACGCCCGTGAGGCAAAGTTAATACTGGATAACCTGATTTCATACCTCTATCCACAGCAAACGAATATCCCAAAGCACATCGCTTCAGACCTCGCCTTGGCAGAGTCGCAAACCTTGCGAGACCCGGACCCGCCCGCACTCTGGTCGACCTATGGCGGTAATAACCAACGCTCTCAATGGCAAACCACGCCCCAAATCCCGCAGGGCCACAATGCAATTACCATAACCTGTCAGTGGTCATTCCCGGACGAGCCGGTGACCGCTACATTAGCCGCGCCGGTTCAACCGCCCGGCTCTGACGACTTCCCCGGCATCATCCAACCCATCCAGTTCAACCCGGAAAGATACCTGCCCTATTTCCCAGCCGTGTATGGCGATATGATTTACCTGCCCACTGAAACAACTCTTTACGCCCTGCCCCTGGATAATGACAAAGCGAAACGCTGGAAATTCAAGGCGCCCTGCGACGAACCAGACCGGTTCATCCCGGCGGAGCCGCAACCCCGTACGGGCGACCGAAGCGTCGGGGAAGAAAGAACCATTTACACCGTTACCGTCAGCGACAACAAAATCTATCTGCCACTGGTAACATCGTTCTTCGGTAAATCCGAACGCCAACTGGGCTTTCTGGATGTCAAATACGCATTCCCCTTGCGCACCTTATTCTGCTTTGATGCCGCCAACGGTAAAGTCCTCTGGTCAACCCAATCGCAGGAGAAAGTTTCCTTCACCACTGCCCCGTTAGTGGAAAGCAACACCTGTTATGCCTCTGGTATCCAGACAATGAGCCAGACCGACCTGCCCGAGTATTATTTATTTGCCTTTGACAGCCGCGCCGGCGCCGATAATATCCGCTGGAAAACATTCATCACCTCCGGCATACTGGAAACAAACCTGTTCAATAACCCCAGCCGTGAACCGCTCGGCTCCTGTCTGACTGCGGATGACACCACGCTCTATTATTGCTCGCATATCGGCGTCACCGCGACAGTGGACAAATACAGCGGGATGCTCAAATGGTTAAGACAATATCCGCAATATACCATCGCGCCGGTCCGGCACAACTACACCCCGCCCCGCCTGCCGCTCCACTGGATAAATAACCCAATTATATATGTAAATTCAGATAAACCCAAAATTATCGTCACACCGTTTGATTCGCCGTATCTGCTCTGCCTGTCCGCCGACAGCGGCATAGAACTCTGGCGTTGGGATGGACAGGAACTCGGCGCAACCCGGTATCTGGTCGGCGTCAATGATGACCTCTTGGTTGTGGCCGGAGAACAGAGCGTCATCTGTTTAAGTATATCATCGCAGGGTAAACGGAAATGGGTCATCAGCGGGCACCAGTTCAGGGGAAAACCCGCCCTGACTGCAACCAAAGTTTATGCTCCGACCGTAGCGGGCTTGCTGGAAATAGACCTCAAAAGCGGCAAGTTGCTCAACACCTATCCCTGGTTAAACCCGAAATATTCCGGTAATCTTCTCTTATTGACGAATAATATGATTACGACCTCAGCCAGCCATTTGAATGTATTTTCCTATGAAACCACAGATGAACACAGATAAACACGGATATAAACGTATATTTATTATTCTTTGTGCCCGGCGCCTGTCCCGCACATTACTTATTATGGACTACCTAGCCCGCACCCAGAACCCTAACGGCAGTTGGACCTGCCGGGTCGGCTACAAACTCAACGACAACTACATCGGCGACGACTACGACAACGTCTGCGTCACGGCGCTGGCCGGAATGGCCTTTATGGCCCAGGGCAGTTTCCCCGGCCGCGGCAAATATGCCGATAACGTGGAAAAGGCGCTGGATTTCACGCTGGCCTGCGTGCGCGATACGGACGGCTACATCACCAAATACGGCACCCGGATGTATGAACACGCATTTGCCACGCTGTTTTTGTCCGAGGTCTACGGGATGTCGCCCCGTGAGGACATCAAACGCAAACTCAAGAAAGCCGCCTACCTGATAGTCAACAGCCAGAATGCCGAAGGCGGCTGGCGTTACCAGCCCGCGCCGATTGACGCCGATATCTCGGTCACGGTCACCACCCTGCAGGCCCTGCGCGCGGCCCGCAATGTCGGCATCAGCGTGCCCAAAGAAACCATAGACCGCGCCGTCCAGTATGTCAAAAAGTGCGCCGTGCCGGCATCCCAGCAACAACCGGTGGGCGGCCCTTATGACCGCGGCGTGTTCAATTACCAACTGCCCTCCAGCCGCCGGTCGTTTGCCCTGACCGCGGCCGGCGTGACCGCGCTGATGAGCGCGGGCGAATACGACCTCTCCGAAGTCCAGCGCGGATTAAAATATATGCTCACCGATATGAAACTACCCTACGGCGATTACCACTATTTCTATGCCCATTACTATGCCTCGCAATCGTTCTTCCAGGCCGGCGGCAGATACTGGCAGACCTACTGGCCGATGATTCAACTGGAAATCGTGCCCAACCAGCGGGCGGACGGCTCCTGGATTGACGATGTCGGCGCCCCTTACGCCACGGCAATGGCCTGTATTATATTGCAGATACCCAATGACTATCTACCTATTTTCCAAAGGTAACCGGTAAGCGGATTTAACGGATTAATCGGATTATCTTAATCAGTTAAATCAGTTTAATCTGTTTACATAAATATGAAGAAGATTATTATCCCGTTATCCATCCTCGCCCTGGTCGTTCTCTGTGCCGGTATCTATCTGGTCGTCAAGAACCACAGAAGTCTGCCGAAAGTAGAAATCGTCAGCGTGGCCTGCGCCGAGCCGATGCAGGAAAAAGAACTGCCCTCATTCCTACCTTCACTAACACCCAATTACTATCCACTAATCCCTACGGCCGTCGTTCTTACCTTTGACGACGGTCCTTATCGCTATTACGGAGCCGCAGCGGAGTCCCGACCGGAGCGTCGGGGCGGTAATTCGCACAGTGTGGAACATACTGAAATTATATTAGACATCATCAGGAAAGAAAATATCAAGGCGACCTTCTTCCTGCTCGGGATTCAACTTGATACCAAAGTAGTCTCTACTGGTTCAACCTACCCGCGTTATTGCGAATGGGTCAGGCGGATGTTCGCCGAAGGCCACACCGTCTCGGTCCACGAAGACCAAGACCGAATTAGCGGACTCTCTTATCTATACCCGGATGCGCATCCGGGAAATCAGCGGACAGGAACCGTCCAGGTATGTCCGCAGTCCGGGCGGGAGCGTTTCAGCCCCGGCCGAAGACTTCTGCTCCAAGAACGGCTACAGCGTGGTTTACTGGCATATCAATGCCGAGCCGGACCCTCACGCCGGGCCCCAGGAAGCGCTCAAGCACTTGATGGCCGAACTAAAAGCCGGCAAACGGGGCATTATCCTGATGCACGACCGGACCGCATCCGGCTATCTGCAGGAACTGGTCAACTACCTGAAATCAAATCGGATACCGGTGCTGACGTTAGAGGAATGGGAAAAGGCCTATGGGCTGCCGGACGTCCCGCACACTGCACATTAGAGCCAGTTAGGAACGAAGCGACTTACTGGCTCTTATCCCGATGACCCCGCTCTTTGGGGCGTTTATCCCGTAGGGTCAAAGAGCGGGGGACATCGGGGCCAGGGACGGTTTGAGTAACGGAATTTCACTTCAAAGACAGCGAAGCATCAAAGGACACAAAGGTGACCCCCGGGGTCTTTGTGAACGGCGCCTGTCCCGCCGAATGGCGGGATGCCTACAGAAATATTTCAACAACTAACTAATAATTTATATTGACACCTCTTACTTATAATGTTAGAGAATTTGCAATTGCACCTTTGCTGTAGCATCTTGTCTGAGAAACCATTCGTAAATAATAGAAGGGATATATGACAAACCGTATATGGGTAAAGATAGGGCTACTCGTTATAATCTTATTATCTGGAGTATTTATCCTTGGTTCAAGTCATCTCTATGCGGCCGACCCGCCACCCACAGCCCGGTTTCTGGTCCGGCCAAATGTCCCTTCTTATTTCCCGGTCACTCCGAACGAGAAGATTGCCATTCCGTATAAT
>JACQXL010000050.1 GCA_016208805.1 Planctomycetota bacterium
AACAGTCATTGCGAGGACCCCGCTCTTTGCGAGACAAAGAGCGGGACACCCCTCTCAAGAGGGGATTTTTAGATACTCTGTGTGCTTTTCGGGGTACGGCGTTGCTACTTCCATTGGAAAGTCTCTAATTTCCCTATCAGGTCGTAACCTTTAATTGCCGTGATAAGTACTTCACAGATATCGCCGGGCCTTAAGGCGCTCCGGCTGTGGACGAATACCGTTCCATCCACCTCCGGCGCATCGCCATAGGTTCTCCCAATATAACCGTTTTTGCCGGCTCCGTCAATTATTACCGCTATTTTATTGCCGACCAGCGCTTGATTCTTCCGGAAGGCAATCTTCTGCTGGAGCCGCATTATTTTATCCAGGCGCGCCTGTTTGACCTTTTCGGTAATCTGGTCGGGCATCTGCTGGGCTGGCGTGCCGTTTTCTGGTGAATAGGTAAACGCGCCCAGCCGCTCAAATCCAATGTCGCTGATGAACGACGCCAGTTTCTTGAAATCGTATTCGGTTTCACCCGGGAAGCCGACTATCACGCTGGTCCGCAAAAATAACCACTTTATCCTTGAGCGCAATTTGTTAATCAGGTCTCGGGTTTCTGTTTCTGTAATTTGGCGTCCCATCCTTTTCAGAACAGAATCGCTGATATGCTGTATGGGTATATCTATGTATTTAACCACCTTGGGCAGGCGGCTGATGGCGTCTATCAGGTCATCGCTGAAATGGGCCGGGTGGGTATAAAGCAGTCTTATCCATCTTATATCATTTATGCTGGAAAGTCCGTTAAGGACATCAACCAGCGTTTCGCCGGTTTTATCTCTGCCGTACGAAGTGGTATCCTGTGCAATCAGGTTTATCTCTACTGCGCCGTTTTTGGCGAGTTGGCTGGCTTCATTGATAATATCCTTGACCGGTTTACTGCGGTAGGGGCCGTGGATAGAGGGAATGATGCAATAAGAACAGCGGTTATCACAGCCCTCGGCAATGCGCAGATAGGCATAATGCACCGGCGTGATTCTTATTCGCTCGTCATCCTTCAGGCACTCTTTAGGAATTAATTTAGATATCTCTGCGTTCTCTGCTTGTCCCGTAGGGGCGTCTCTGCGGTGAATGAGGTCATCACATATCTGGACAATCCTATCCCGTTCAAACACGCCGCTAATCGCATCAATCGCGCCCTTAAAGTCATCATTTAGTTTTTGGTTATAGCGCTGGGCCAGGCAGCCGCTGACCACTACTTTGCTATTCTTGTTATTCTTGCGCCAGTTTAGCGCCTGGCGGATGACATCCCTGGATTCATCCTCTGCCTCCTTGATGAAACAGCAGGTATTGACCAGGAAGATATCTACCGCGGAGTCGCAACGGAGTCCCGACCGGAGCGTCGGGGGTGTTTTGCCGTCACGCTCATCCAGAATCCGGTAACCGGCTGATGTTAATTTGCCTAACATTACCTCGGTATCAACCAGATTCTTGGGGCAACCTAAACTCACGCATTTGACATTCGGCATAATTTCACATCCTACCTGAAAATATTTTCGTGTCAAGAGAGAATTATTCTTGACAAGTCAAAATCCGGCTGTATACTTACTGAACTCTTGCGAAACGCCCCCTCTGTCATTCTGAACGGAGCGAAGCGGAGTGAAGAATCTGCATTTTATGAGGGTTTGGGACGAGATTCTTCGCCCTACGGGCTCAGAATGACACTTTTTGGGTGGTTTATTTCCCTTCAATCCGTTTACTTTCGGTGGAGATCCCGCCACTTATGGCGGGGATCGGATATGCAATTTATAGCGGATTTCCACATCCACTCCCAGTACAGCCGGGCGACCAGCAAGGAGATGAATGTGGAAACGTTGAACCGCTGGGCGGCTGTTAAAGGCATCACGCTTTTAGGCACGGGTGACTTCACCCATCCCAACTATTTCGCACAACTCCGGCTCCGGCTGGCCGACGACGGCAACGGGCTCTACAAGTTAAAGAAGAGTAACTCGCCCACCCGCTTCATCCTCACGGCCGAAATCAGCAATATGTTTTCCCAGGGCGGCAAAGGCCGGCGCATCCACACCCTGATTCTCGCGCCCGATTTGGCCGTGGTAGAGAAGATAAATGCAGCCCTGAAGAAAATAGGCAATATCTCATCGGACGGCCGGCCCATCTTCGGGCGGCCGGTCAAGGAGATGGTCAAACTGGTACTGGACATCTCGCCGGAGTGTTTACTGGTGCCGGCGCACGCCTGGACGCCCTGGTTTTCCATCTTCGGCGCCAATTCCGGGTTTGATTCCATAGAAGAATGCTTTGGCGAGGAGGCCAAAAATATCCACTGCATTGAAACCGGCCTGTCATCCGACCCGCAGATGAACTGGCGGCTCTCGGCCCTGGATAAAATTACCCTGATATCCAATTCGGATGCGCACTCGCCCAGACGCATCGGCCGCGAGGCCAATGTCTTTGACTGCACGATGTCGTACAAGGAAATAATTGATACCTTGAAGACTAAAGACGCCAAGCGATTTCTTTACACGGTGGAATTCTTCCCGGAAGAAGGCAAATACCACTATGACGGCCACCGGACCTGTAATGTCGTTTTCTCGCCTGAGCAGAGCAAGGAACATAACAATATCTGCCCGGTCTGCAAGAAGCCGCTGACCATCGGCGTATGCAACCGGGTGGAAAAATTAGCCGACCGTCCGGCCGGATTCACGCCGCCCAATACGATACCCTGCCGTCATTTGGTGCCGTTGGAAGAAATCATCGGCGAGGCGCTGGGCCAGGGGCCCGGCACGGCCGGCGTGGAAGAACAATACCACAAACTCATTGCCCGGGGCAAGAACGAACTCAATATCCTGCTTAATTTATCGCTGGATGACCTGGGCCTGTTTACCCCGCCGCGTATCCTGGAAGGCATCAAGCGGGTGCGGGAAGGGGACCTTAAGATTATCCCGGGCCACGATGGCGTTTACGGCATTATCAGCATCTTCGGCGATACCGAAAATAAGTCGTTCGCCCGGTTCCGTCAAACCGGACTCACCACAAAGGCACTGCTTGCCAAAATCCGAAGTCACGCCAAAGGCGGATGTGCCTCTGGCATCACACGAAACACGAAATCCGAAACAAATTCAAATGCCCGAAATCCAAAGCCCGAAACGGGCTGACAAGGTTTGGAACATTAGAATATTCGCAGGCTGTCCAAAAAGTGCCACGCCATGCGGCATGGCATGGTCATTCTGAGGCGTGAGCCGAAGAATCTCTGCCGTGGAACCTGCATAAAACCGAGATTCTTCGCTTCGCTCAGAATGACAAATGGGACTTATTACTGAACTCTTGCGAAACGGTCCCAAAGTGTCATTGCGAGGAGCGTAGCGACGAAGCAATCCCCGTCTTTTCC
>JACQXL010000051.1 GCA_016208805.1 Planctomycetota bacterium
CCATCTCTTAATCGTGGGCGACAAGGGCGTCAGGTATCTGGAAGACGACGGTAAATCGTTTGATTACCTGCCCGGCGTTTCCAACGAGATGAAATTCGCCGAGGCCGAAAAGGTGGCCGATTATGCCTACGGCTTCAGTGTAAAGCACAATATTGGCAAGATTATTGTTGCCTATGCCAAATTCCACTCCTTTGCCCGTCAGGAAATAGATACCCAGGTTCTTTTGCCCTGCGGATACCTTTTTGACAAGACCACCCGCCCGAACGACGCAGTCGGGCAGGCAGCCAGTCCCGTTTATCCCGTCGGGGCACTTACGGAGCCGCAGCGGAGTCCCGCTACTTATTGCGGGATGCGGAAGAACCCAACCGGGCAGACTATGGCGCCAGCAGACCGGCAGACTGGGAAACCGGCCGACTGGCAGGCGCCGTCCATCACCTTTGAGCCGTTCCGGGACAAGGTAGTGGATACCCTGATAAATATGTGGTGGGCGCTCAAGATATACGATATCTTCTGGCAGAGCAAACTCTCGGAATTAGCCGCCCGGGCAATGCATCTGGACGGCTCTATGCAGGAACTCAAGGAGATGAAATCGGCCGTGCAACTCCAGTATTTCCGCGGCAAGCACGAAATCGCCGACCGCAATATCCGCGATATCTTCGGCGGCCGAAGGGTATTGATGAAAAAAGAACCATACCACGAAAACACGAAATGACCAAAACACGAAACCATTTCGTGTCTTCTGGTTTTCGTGCTTTCGTGGTAAAGGTTATCTATGAGAAAAGAGATGCTTAAAGATACCATGCTAAAGGCGGGACGGGTAACCTCGGTCCAGGGACAGGTGGTGGATGTCCAGTTTACAGCCGGGGTGGAACTGCCGGCGATTTACGAACTGATGGAGACCATCGCGCACGACGGCCGGCTCATTCCGCTGGAAGTTGTGGAACACAGCGGTACGACCGTAGCCAAATGCATCGCCCTCACTCCCACCCACGACCTCCAGCGCAGCGCATCGGTCAAAGCCACCGGCGCGCCCATTAAGACCCCGGTCGGCCAGGCCGTTTTCGGCCGGTTGATGAACGTCTTAGGCCAGCCCATTGATAAAAAGGGCGAGATTGTCGCCGACCAGTACCTGCCCATCCGCCAGCCCGCCAAACTCGGCGTCCAGGTCCAGCGTGCCAGTCTTAAATACGAACTGATGCAGACCGGCATAAAGATTATTGATTTATTATTCCCGCTGGTCAAGGGCACCAAGACCGGCCTGATGGGCGGCGCCGGCGTCGGCAAAACCGTCCTGGTCCTGGAACTCATTCATAATGTCGGCGGCAAGCAGGGCGGTATCTCCATCTTTACCGGCGTGGGCGAGCGTATCCGCGAAGGCAACGAACTCTACGACGAATTCGTCAAGGCCAGGATGCTTGACAAAGTTATCATGGTATTCGGCCAGATGAACGAATCGCCAGGCGCCCGCTTTGAGGTCGCCCAGACCGGCGTCACCATCGCCGAACACTTTCTGGACCAGAATAAGGACGTCCTACTCTTCGTGGATAACGTCTTCAGGTTCGTCCAGGCCGGCAGCGAACTCTCCACCCTGTTAGGCCGGACCCCGTCGGAGACCGGCTACCAGCCGACCCTCTTATCCGAGATGAGCAGTTTCCAGGAACGGATTCGCTCCACGGCCAACGGCTCCATCACCGCCATTCAGGCCGTCTATATCCCGGCCGACGACCTCTCCGACCCGGCCGTGGTCTGCACCTTCGGCTATCTGGATTCCATCGTCGTGCTCTCACGTGAACGGGTCCAGCAGGGCTTTTATCCGGCCATAGACCCGTTGTCCTCGTCCAGCGCGATGCTTACGCCGGATATTGTCGGCCACCGCCATTATAACGCCGCCCAGGAAGTCCTCAAGATGCTCAATAAATACGAGGAACTAAAACGCATCGTCGCCGTAATTGGAGTTGAGGAAATCTCCAAAGAAGACCGAATAATATATGAGCGGGCCAGGAAACTCCAGAACTTCCTGACCCAGCCCTTTGTCACCGGCGAACTCTATACCGGCAAGAAAGGCGAGTATGTGCCGGTGGAAAAGACCATTACCGGTTGCGAGCGCATCTGCGCGGGCGAGTTTGACAAACGCTCGCCCGATGCCTTTTATATGATTGGCGCTCTTTAAGTAAACTGATTAAGCGGATACAGCGGATAATAATCAGATAAATCCGTTCAATCCGCTTACTGAATAAAGGATAAAAGTTATGGTTACCAAAAGCGAACTGGACTTAGGCGCCCATCTGGTTGATGCCCAACTGATTACCAAAGAATCGCTGGACCAAGCCGTGGAGGAATGCCGCCGCAACCCTTCCGGCATCCCGCTTCTGACCTGCCTGGTCAAGATGAAGGTGGTCAAAGAAGACCGGATGCTGGAAACCCTGGCCCAGCGGCTGGACCTCCCGCTGATTCGGCTCAAAGACCTGCCCATAGAAAAAACGCTTATCACCAAAATACCCGTCCGGTTCGTCACCCACTACAAGTTTATGCCCACCAAACTCGCCAGTAAACCGGATAGTAGAGGCCTTCTGACCATTGCCGTGGCTTCCCCGTTGAATATCCGGGTGATAGACGAACTCCGGCTCCACCTCGGCTACGACGTAGAAACCGTCCTGACGCCCTCCGAAGACCTGATGACCGCAATGAAGAAATACTACGGCCTGGCCGCCGACACCATTGAAAAGATTCTGACCACTTCTACCAAGGACGGCTCCGCCTTCATCCCGCCCGAGGCAAACCAGGAAAAAGTGGAAGACATAGAAAAACTGGCCGAAGACGCCTCCGTTATTAAACTGGTCAACCAGATACTGCTGGAAGGCCACAAAAGCCGGGCCACCGACATCCATCTGGAACCATACCGGGGCAAGATTAAACTCCGCTACCGCGTGGACGGCGTGCTTTACGATGTCAATGTCCCGCCGGCCATCAAGAACTTTTACCCGTCCATCATCTCCCGTATCAAGATAATGTCCAACCTCAACATCGTGGAACGGCGTCTGCCCCAGGACGGCCGCGCCGCGGTCAAGACCGATAAAGGCAATATTGACCTGCGTATCTCGGTCATCCCCACCCCCTATGGCGAAAGCGTCGTCATCCGGATGCTCCCGACCCGGATGCTCTATGCGCTGACCGATTTGGGCATCTCGCTCGCCGATGTCAAGATTCTGGAAACGCTACTGGATAAACCGCATGGCATTATCTTTGTCACCGGCCCGACCGGCTCCGGCAAGACCACCACCCTCTACGCCTCGCTCAACAAACTCAATACGCCCGATGTCAAGATTCTGACCATAGAAGACCCGATAGAATACGAGATGGAAGGCATCACCCAGATACAGGTCCTGCCGGAGATAGACCTGACCTTCGCCCGCGGCCTGCGCTCTATGCTCAGGCACGACCCTGATGTAATGATGGTCGGCGAGGTGCGCGACTTTGAGACCGCCGAAACCACCATCCGGATTGCACTGACAGGCCACCTGATATTCTCCACGCTCCACACCAACGATGCGGCCGGCGGCGTCACCCGCCTGCTGGATATGGGCGTGGAGCCGTTCCTGGTCGCCTCGTCCGTGGAGGCCTTCATCGCCCAGCGGCTGGTCCGGGTCATCTGCCCGGATTGCAAGGAAGAAGACAAGACCGCGCCCAAAGAACTGGTCGCCGAACTGGGCCGGGTCTATGGTATCGGCGCCGGCCGAGCCCCCAAAATCTATAAAGGTAAAGGCTGCGATGCCTGCAACTTCACCGGCTACCAGGGCCGGACCGCTATCTACGAAATACTCCTGGTCGATGAACACATCCGAAAACTGGTGCTCCAGAAATCATCGTCCGAAGAGATTAAAAAGGCCGCTATTGCCGGCGGGATGAAAACACTCCGGCACGACGGCTGGCAGAAGATTACAGCCGGCCAAACCACGCTGGATGAGGGGCTTCGTGTTTCGCCGTCCGACCCTTTACCCTCCGTAGCCTCCATCGGAACGAAGCAGGGCGGCTCTACGGCGGGCGCGCCCGCCATAGCTAAAGAGACGGCTGGCAAGCATTTTCCCGACCATAGCGTCGGGGAGGAATCAGATACAGCCCAGAGAACCTACAAACGGCTCCAGACCCGTGTCCCGCTGGAATATGCACTTTACAAGACCTCGTTGAACAGTAAGGAAGAACTATTCCCCAAATTCATCAAGATCGTGGCTACGGACATCAGCGCCAGCGGCGTGCAGTGGCTGTCAACCGAGGCGGTCCTGCCCGGCGCGATTGTCAAACTCAAACTCTATCTGCCTTCCGTGCCGGAGATAGAATGCCTGGTCCGGGTCGTCCGGGTGGAGGAACACAAAGCGGAGGCGGGCGACGTGCACGGTGGTCAGAAACCGCATTATCTGATTGCCTCGTATTACCTGGACATAGAAAGCGCGGACAAGGCGCACATAGACCGCTTCATCGCCACCGAGATGATGGCGTCAGAGTAATCCCGGCGGTCCGGTGTCAAATCCAAAATGAGCACCTTCCCGACCGTTCACCCCGTTAGAGGCTGGTCGTCTAAAGGCAATTCTTTTGCTTAACTCTTTAATATATAAGTGATTACAAAATGCCTCTAACGGGGCAGGCCCGCATAAAACCGAGGGTGGGGGAGGGGGGACGGGGGGGTATCCCCCCATGCCTTACCCTGATATGTAACATCACACGCCCTGATACACAATGTACCGTTAGCCCATACATAGCGTCAGGTCAGTCCGCGCATACCGTCAGGTTAGTCCGTGCATACCGGTGGTTTTGAGGTGTTGATGTTTAGTAATAGGTGATATATACTATGCCTGCGGTTGATTTATGGTAAGGCAACGAACCGTATATAACATTCCTTACGCCGACCTGTGGTGAGGATACGAACCATACGGTCTATGCCCTTTGGGGGGTGGATGTTTAGCAATAGAGGTGTTGATTTCTCCAGTCCCGCTACCCCATCTAAAAACGCCTGTTATTTGTTGATTTTAATTAATCCGGGGATAAAATACCTGCTATGCCGATGCCGTTAACCAAGGAAAAGGCCAAAGAAAATCTTGCCGAACTGATAGCCAAGTTTGAACGGGAAAAAGCCGCCGGTAAGCGATTGTCTTGACAAAACCAGCGGAAGTAAGTATAAATATTGCAGCGAATAAGCAACTTGTTACTGAACTCTTGCGAAACGCCCCCTCTGTCATTCTGAACGGAGCGAAGCGGAGTGAAGAATCTGCATTTTATGAGGGTTTGGGACGAGATTCTTCGCCCTACGGGCTCAGAATGACACTTTTTGGGTGGTTTATTTCCCAATTATAGTTCGGCTGCCTGTGAAGTTGCAGCCGACTATAGTTGGCAGTATTCCGCTAAAGCGGAACTGCCACACTATCGGCCACATTCCGGCAGAATCAGTTTAATCGGATTACCGGGATAAAAATCTGCAAATTATGATAAAATATATTTCTGATGCTCAATGTGCTGCTGGCGAAAATGGCCGGAAATGCAGGCGGCATCTGCGCTTTATTTTGCATAAATTCCGGCTGTCCCGACAGGAAAATATGCTTATTCCACGAGAAAACCATTGCCCGTAAATTTGTTAATGCTAAATATTATACCCAGAACACGCATCTGAGATGTTGCCACTCATAGTAATAATAATTCAAGTAAGCGGATTGAGCCGATTAAGCGGAAAGAAATCCGTGTAATCAGTTTAATCCGTTTACTGTAAAGGAGGAGAGGGATATGAAAAAGGGATTTATCCTGAGGAACGAAGGATTGTTAGGGTTAGCCGTATTGATTGCAGTATTTTATTTAGGCGCATCATTAGGTTACGCCGATAAACCGCCTGCCGACGAAGACAAAGTCATCACGCCCACCTCAACCCCGCCGCCCCTGGAATTAATGTATCCCAAGTCGCCGGACGGCGGCTTCAGCATCCTGTCCGTCTCGCCCGGCTGGACCGAGAAAACGCCGGCCAGTTCACCCGGAGTCAGAAACAATCACGAGATGGTCTGGGACAACTCAAACGGCATCCTCTTCGGTGGCTGGCTCAGCGGCAGTTACAATTACAACGACACCTGGTGGTATAGCCCGGTCAGCAACACCTGGACCAATAAGAACCCGTCCAACCCGCCGCCCGGGAAAAGTTGCACCGCAATGGTCTGGGACGGCGCCAACTGCATCCTCTTCGGCGGCTCCAATACCGGCACACGCTCCAACGACACCTGGTGGTATAGCCCTGTTAGTAATACCTGGACCAATAAGAATCCGTCCAGCCCGCCGGCCGCCCGGTTCTATCACCGGATGGTCTGGGACGGTACCCGTTGCATAATGTTCGGCGGCAATACGTCCAGCGGCTATATGAACGACCTGTGGTGGTATAACCCGTCTGCCAACACCTGGACGCAGAAAAGCCCGACCGGCGGACCGCCCGCGGCCAGGGGTCAATGCGGAATGATATGGGATGGCACCCGGGTGGTTATGTTCGGCGGATACGGCACAGGCGGCGCTTATAATGATGTCTGGTGGTATGACCCGTCCGCTAATACCTGGACGCAGAAGATTGCCCAAGGCGCATCGGGCTCGCCTGTAGCCAGATGGACTCATACACTAACCTGGTCGCTCAACCGGGCCGTACTCTTCGGCGGATACGATACTTCTACTTATCGCAACGACGTCTGGTGGTATAACCCCACGGACAACACCTGGTTCCAGAAGATTGCCAATAACCCCAACGATACACCCACACAACGGGGTGGTCAAACGATGATTTGGGACAACACCCGTGACATTATGTTTGCCGGTTACGACACGGCATTTCGTAACGACCTGTGGTGGTATGACCCTGATTCCTCCGGCCCGAGCGGCTCTATCACCATAGACACGGCCGGCTCAATAGGCAATGCGGTGGGTTTCTCGCCGACCCCGAATACCTTCACCACTCACATCGTGGTGCCGCACAACAGCGCGCTTGACCCGGCCAACCTGACCGTGTCCTGCTGGGTAAAAACAAGCGATACCGGCAATTATCGTGGTATCGTTACCAAGGGCTTGGTGGGCGGCGGCTGGAATATGGACGTTACCGGCGGCGCCCTCCGTTTTATGGTCAAATCATCCGGTGGCACATTCTATGTCGCCACCCATTCCGGCACGATTTGCAACGGCAACTGGCACCACGTGGTCGGCGTGTTTAACAGCGTCACCGGTGTGGTCAGCGTTTACTTAGACGGCGTCAAGGGTACGGATGCGACCGGCGCATCCAAAGGCGCCACCACCAACGATATGGACATCGGCGGCGGCTCGTCCAGCGGCGCGGCCTACTCCCTCAACGGCACCATAGACGAGGTCAAACTCTATAACCGCGCCTGGACCACGGCCGATGTCGGTTACGAATATAACTCCGCTAACGGCCTCTACGGCCATTCCACCGACCCGGACATCGTCTGCGGCTATCATTTAGACGAGACGGCCGGCATCACGGCGGATAACTTCGCCGGCGTATCCCTGGACGGCACCCTGACCGGTTCGCCCACCCCGACCTGGGTCACCGGCAAGGTCTATAAATTAAACGTTAATCCAACTTATATCACCGCGACCCCGCCGGCCGTAGTGATTTATTTAGCCGTGTCCGACCCTGATACCGGTCTGTACAAGATGCGTTTCAGGAACACGACCGACAGTTGGCTGGATAACTGGGAGCCGTTCAGCAAGACCAAGTCCTGGACGCTGGCCTCCGGCGACGGCTCAAAGACGGTTGAGGCACAGGTATCCAACCTCTTCGGCGTGGTCAGCGAATTTCCAGATTCCATCACCTACGATACCACCGGCCCGACCGGCGACATCGTCATCAACGGCGGCGCCACCTACCCGGCCATCACCAACGTCGTCATCACGCTCAACACGGTTGATACGGCCAGCAACTGCGCCTATATGCGCTTCAAGAACGACTCCGACCCCTGGCTGGATAACTGGGAAACATTCACCACCACCAAGAACTGGGTAATTTCAGATACACCCGGAACCAGATACGTCTGGGCCGAGGTGAAAAACTACGCCGGCCTGACCTCAACCTTCTGGGATACGATTATCCTGGACACCACGCCACCGACCGGCGAGATATACATCAATAACCGGGATGACTATGTCACCCAGACCTCGGTTACGGTCACGCTGGCCGTGACCGATACGGATAGCGGGCTGACCACAATGCGGCTCAAGAACGACAACAATCCCTATCCCGATACCTGGGACCCGTTTGCCAGCCCGATTTCCTGGACGCTTTCCGGGGCCGACCTGACCTGCACGGTCTGGGCGCAGGTGAAAAACGGCGCCGGCGCATATTCCGAATTCAGCGATTACATATTATACGACAACACCCCGCCTGAAGGCAATATCATAATTGACGGCGGCGCGCAATACACCTCGTCCACTGCCGTCACCATCACGCTCAATGCCTACGACCCCTTCCCGGTCAGCGGGCTGAACCAGATGCGCTTCTCCAATAACGGCTCAACCTGGTCTAACTGGGAAAATTATGCGGCCGCTAAACCGGACTGGTCGCTGGCCTGGCCGAACCCTGATACTGAAGACGGGCTCAAAACCGTCTATGCCCAGGTCAAAAACCAGGCCGGGCTGGTCAACTCGCCCGATTTCAGTGATACGATAACGTTGGACCGGGTGCCGCCTTCGGCATTCAACCTGCTGTTACCGGCCAACGAAGGTCTCATCTTCCGGGACGGCGCGCCGGTCCTGTTTGACTGGTCGGCGTCCACGGATACGATGTCCAACCCGGTCACCTACAAATTAATAATGATAGACCCGACCTATGCGGCCACCCAGGGCGGCCATTCATCAGCGGGCAAGTCCGTAATCGGCGGCATCGCCGGCGATAGTTATTCTATGAGCCAGCCGATTAAGGCCGGCGCCCAGTACTGGACGGCCCAGGCCAGCGATGCGGCCGGCAACTCCACCTACGCCACCGGCGCGGTCTCAACCGGCAACTGCCACGAGACGCACGGCCCGACCACGGCCAATTGGCTCAATTCTACGGGCGCATCCTGCGGGCCGGATAACGATTGCGGCGACCCTAACGGCGCACGGACCTCGCTCAATCCCGGCATAGATTACTCATCCGGCAACGCCAATATGAGTTTCCAAATTACACATATCGCGCCCAGCACAGCCCTGGAGTCCAACGTTACATTATATTATAACAGTATGGGCGACACGTTGGGCGGCTACGGCACAGACCAGAACTGGTCGCATACCTTTGACCAGGTCCTGATTCCATCGGCCGGCCCGGTCATCAGCGCTTCAGCCACCGTTACCTACCGCCAGGCCGATGGCCGGCGCGTGGTCTATACCGAAACCGCCACGGCCGATGTCTATGCGCCGTTTGATTTCTACGGCGATTCTTCGGTGCTGACCGACTACAACACCGCTGGCTACGCGGTCATTTACTACCCCAAGCGCGGCATCACTTATACGTTTGCGGCCAATAATAATGACTCGGTCTATGAACTGACTAAGATAGAGGACCGCCACGGCAACGCCGTTACCTGCACCTACACGGCCGCGGACAAGGTGGAATTTGCCTACCTGCCCGGCGGACGGACCATCACCTTCGCCTACACGGACGGCAAACTCACCACCATCACCGACCCGTCATCCAACCAGACGACCGTAAATTATAATACGGACGGCAAACTGTATGAGATTGTCCAGGACTCCGGCAACTGGAAGTGGTCGTTCACGTATTATGCCGGCACGAACCGGATTTCAGGAGCGACCAATCCCAACAACAAGACCAATAGTTACCAGTATGGGCCGGACGGCAAGTTCTATCAGGTGACGGATGCGCTGGGTAATATCAGCACGGTCACGGTGGATACGCCGACCGCGGTGGCCGCGGTCAGCCGGGCCGGCGAGGCGACCACGATGAAATACGACTTAGCGCTGGATACCTGGAAGGCGTCCACCGATGCGCTGGGTAATGCCGCGACCAACGTCTTTGACGCATCTCGCAACCTGACCAAGTCCACCAACCCGCTCGGTTACTACACCGAATACGTCTACAACAGCCGGGATAACGTCACGGTCATTACCGATACGATGGGCTGCGTCACCCAGTATTTCTACCAGGACAGCCGGCCGGGCAACGAGGACCTGCCTACTTACATTATAGATGCCCGCGGCGTGGCCGTGTCTATGACCTATAATGCCAAGGGCAGTCTGATGGCCCGGACCGATGCCTACGGCACGGTCAATGCGGTCACGACCAACTACACCTATTACGTCAACGGGCGGCTGGAGTCCCAGACCACCGACCCGTCCGGGCTATCGCTGTTCACCTCGTACGAGTATAACGGCAACGGGTACCTGAGCCATAAATACGTTGAGGTGGGCAACGGCCTGCCCGGGCTTGATTATTACTACGACTACGACTCTTTGGGCCGGCTGACCAAGTCCTATGACCCGCGCTACGGGCTCTACGGCGGCGTATTCACCGAATACCAGTATGACTCACGCGGCAATAACACGCTCATTATCGGGCCGGTGACCGATGACCCGGCCACGTCCAATGTCCGCACCCGGATGGATTACGATTATATGGATAACATAGTCAATCGGATAGACGACGAAACGCGCAAGAATATCATCGCCTGGCATCAATATAACAATGTCGGCTGGTTGACGGATGTCTGGGTGGATTATGGCGGCCTGGGTCTGCATACGCACACGGATTATTATGGCACGGGCAGAGTGTGGAAGGTGACGGCTCCGACCGGCGCACTGACCGAATACACTTATTACGATAACGGACGTCTGCACGAGGTTAAACAGGGACTTAACGAGACGGAAACGGCCATCACCGAGTATCAGTACGACGCCAACGGCAATACGTTCTGGGTCAAGGACCCGGAACTGCACCAGACCAATTATTCCTACTGGCCTAATGACAAGGTCTTTACGGCCACGGATGCGGCCAATAATACCACCACCTATTATTACGACGGCTGCGGGTGCTGTCAGGCGGACCGGGTGATAGATGCCCGGGGCTACACCACTTATACCGCTTACGACGAACTCAAGCGGGTGAAATACATCAGGACGCCCCAGGAGAATATCACTACGGCTTATGAATACGACAAGGGCTCAAGGAGAACCAAGGTCTATGGGCCGTGGAAGGATGCCAATGCCAACGGGATTCCGGACGATGCGGATACGGCCTTGGAGCGTGCGTACGGTTATGATAAGCCGGGGCGGATGACGTCCAGTTATGCCCTGGGCCAGAGCCCGACGGTCTATGGCTATGATGCCAATAGTAACGTGATTAGCACGACCGATGCGGTCGGCGTGAACATCCAGTATGTTTATGAGAAGCGCAACTATCTCCAGATGGCGACCGTTGACCCGGCCGGGCTGAACGAGCAGACGAGTTATGTCTATGATAATTTAGGGCGGCAGACGCGGCTGATCCGGGCCAGTAATTCGCCCACGTTGGCGACTCATACATCTTATGATTACGATAATGCCGGGCGGCTGACCCGGCAGTACGACCCGATGAGTCCGACCTACCAGACCACCTACCAGTATTATAATTACGGGCTGGAGAAATGGGTGATTGATGCCAATAACAATACGACCAAGTATTTCTATGACAAATGGGGACGGCTGACCCGAACCACAGATGCACGCGGATATAACACGGATTACCAGTATAACCGGGACTCGCAACAGACTAAACTGACCTATGTCCGGGGCGGGAATGCGGTGGATACGACCTACGAGTATTACAATAATCACCTATTGCATATTGCAAATTACCCCGGATTCACCGGCACGAACACGACCACCTATAGTTATGACGGTAATGGTAATATGCTGACCAAGCAGGATGCGAACAATAACAGTTTCTCGTATCAGTATGACGCCAATAACCGTTTAACCACAAAGACACAAAGCGCACAAAGTTGGACATATAGCTACGACGCCGGGAGCAATCTATTGACCCTGGTCGGGCCGAATACTAATCTTGCCTACGTCTATGATTATTACGGGCGTCTGCAGTCGGCCACGGATAATATCCTGGTCAAGACGGTCGGTTACACGTATTACCAGGATAATCTGAGGAACACCATGCTTGACCCCCAGGGGAACTTAACAGTGTACTCGTATGACGCCGCAAAGCGGCTTAAGACTGTAACGGTAAACGGAGCGCAGGAGGCGTTCTATAGTTATAATGCGTTAGGGCAGAGGACGCAGGCGATGAGAGGGCAACCGGGCGTGGCCGTGACGGATTATACCTACAATCACAGCCAGCGCTGGCTGACCTCGTTGGTGAACTGGGCGCCACCCACGCCGACCACCGTATCGTCGTTTGCATATACCTACGACTTAGTCGGGAATAAGACGAGTATGGGGTTATTAGGCGGCGATGTGCTGGCATATGGTTACGATGCCGATTATCAGTTGACTTCAGAGGTCAGAACTGGTATTGTTACTTATACCATCGGCATCCAGTATGATGAAGTCGGTAACAGGTTAACCCAGACCAAGAATGGCGTGGCAACGAATTATAGTTATAACAATGCGAATCAGTTGTTGACGGAAGTAACAGGAATAACGCCGACAGTTTATGCCTACGATGCGAACGGTAATGTGGTCAGCAAGACGGCGCTGGGCTGGACTTACCTTTACGGTTATGATAGTGATAACCATATGATTAACTATACTGACAGCCAGACGCCGACCAACAATGCCACTTACACCTATGACGCGTTAGGACGCCGGACGCAGAAGTTGCTGGTAGGTTACTGGGAGCAGTATGTCTATGACGGCAGTAACATAGTTGCTGATTACAACGTTGTGGTTACGGCGACGTATGTCACGCCGTTCTTAGATGAGAACCTGTTAGTAACCCGCTATTTCCCGATACAGGCGAATTATTACTACACGCACGATGGGCTCGGTAGTGTCCGTAACCTCTTAGATTCAGCAGGGGCTGTCCAGAATACGTATGATTACACCGGGTTTGGCGAAGCGCTGAACTGGGTGGAGAATGTAGTTAATAGGTATACCTACACTGGCAGAGAGCATGACAGTGAATCCGGGCTTGATGATTATCGAGAACGGAAGTATAGTTCGTCAATAGGCCGGTTTAATAGACGAGACCCAATTGGGTATAAAGGCGGTATTAACTTATATGGTTATGTCGTAAACAACCCTATTAACCTTACTGACCCCTTTGGTGAGAAAGTTAAATATAATATAACTTTCCATGCTAAGCCGGTGAATGTAACAAAAACCGCTAAAGAGATTACTAAAATAGTAAACAAGGACGGCAAAAAGGGAGTTTATCTGGGATACTGTGAGTATACTGCCTCTTATCCCAACTTTGGCGGAACGTATCAACGACAGCCCTCCTCCAAAAACTGTCAAGTTGATTGCTGGTTTAATGAAATAGAGTTTACTGCCACAAATCAGATTTATGTTGCTAAAGATATTTCACAACAAGATCTAGAGAAGGTATTGAGACACGAATTGCTTCATGCGGCGATATATTCGTTTGCATGGCAGGATGGTAAACAGGAATTAGAGGAGATAGATAATAAGACTAGGCAAAAACCCATACGAGTTTGCGTAGAGGGCGATGGAGGAAGGAAAAATTGTGGCGAAGCAGCAAGGCAATGTAAACTAAAACTATGGGAGATTTTAAAAGGCTGGTATGATAAAATGATGAGTAAAGCAGACAAAGAACAAGATTGGTTTGAAAAAGCCGATGAAAATTACGGAATATCGGACCAACTTAAATAAGGAGGAAATATGAAACACCTTAAAATATCAGATAAAAACCTATATATATTTATTGGCTACCTATTTTTGGCAATCAGTATATTGGGGTGTAATGGGGTGTCTAAAAAGTCCATGGGTGGGAAAACGATTGATAGGCAATCTAAAGAATGGCATATATTCTTTAAGAACGATTTTTATCTACTTAAACAAAAAGATGGCGAAATGTATACGGTTGATAATCTGTTAGGAAAAGAATTAAATAACCACATTAATGATGAAACTGGTGTAATAACATCCGCCACCATCGGACTTCAAGGAGACGAGAAATGGGAAAGTCGTCTTTACTCATTAGAAGCGTCTATTAATGGTAACATTGAGTCATCACGAACAACTACATCAGTAATTCCTCTGACATTAGATTACTGGATTTATAGTGATTCTATATCAGAAATCAGCATTGATTTTGGCATTTCTGGGAAGTTTCAGAAGAGAGATATTGTTAGTCAAAGGTTTGAAGGTGTTAAATGGGGTGAGAAAGTCGCATTTGTAGTTAATGGTGTCGACTATCTTTTACTTGTTATTACCCAGCCAATTCTTCAGAAGACTGAAGAGATAAAATAGTATTATCAGGCAATCCGTGTCATCGTCCGACGCCATAGTCCGGCTATGGACGACGGCTGTCTGCGAAATCTGTGTAATCTGTGGTTAATAACGCTAACCAACTGCTGACGGAAATCAGCGGGGCGACGCCAACGAACTACGCTTATGACAGTAATGGGAACAACATCAGTAAGACGACCGGGGCGAATACGTATCTGTATGGTTACGATGCGGAGAACCATATGATTAGTTACACTGACCCAATAACGATGGTAAATAATGCGACATATGGATATGATGCTTTGGGACGTCGTATCACTAAAACCTCATCACTAACAACTGAGAACTACGTGTACGATGGGGCTAATATCGTTGCCGATTACAGCGTTGTGGTTACGGCGACGTATGTGACGCCTTTCTTGGATGAGAACTTACTGGTAACCCGCTATTTCCCGATACAGGCGAATTATTATTACACGCACGATGGGTTAGGCAGTGTCCGGGAGTTAGTGGATAATATGGGTGTAGTGCAGAATAGTTACGATTACTACGCCTTTGGTGAAATCCTGAATCAATCTGAAATGGTGCCCAATCGGTACAAGTTTACGGGCCAAGAATGGAATAACGAGTCGTCACAGTATTATTATAATGCCAGACATTACAGTCCGGATATAGGCCGATTTGGAGCAAGAGACCCAATAGGGTATAGAGGCGGTATAAACTTGTACAGTTATGTAGGAAACAATCCAATTAATAGAACAGATCCATTTGGTCAAGAGTTTAAGTATACAGTAAAACTTGCTTCCGATCCAAAGGACGACAAAAAGACTCTTGTTGACGACAAAACATATGACGAAAAAACAATTAACGATAAGATGCAAAAGCAGCATGGAACCAAGAAAAAATATATCGGTTATTGCGAGCCGGACGCCAGATTTGTTAACGAAGAGACAGAGATTACTAAGGATGATTTTAATCTTGATAACTCAATGTGTACGGTGGAGTGCAAATTTACGGAGATGGAGTTTGTCGCTTATAGTAAGATTTATCTCGCGAATAACATCTCAAAGGATGAGAAGCAAGGTCTATACCGACACGAGTTGCTCCATGCCGTAATATATTTCTTTACATGGCAGGATGCCGAGAAAGATTTAAGGGCTATCTATGATAAGAAGGAAACAGCTTGCGCAAAAGGGGGCACAAAGTGTCTTGAGGCCAAGAAAATATGTAGGAATAAACTAATACGAAATGCCCGTGAATGGAAGGAAAAAGTGGAGAAAGTGCAAGATGACTGGCAAAACTGGTATGAAGCAGAAGAAGATAAGGGGCATCTTATATCAGACCAACTTAAATAAGGAGGAAAATATGAATTCTCGTAAATTACTAAAACAACGCCTATTGTCAATTGCTATGTGTCTTGTATTGGCAATCAACATAATCGGATGTAATGGCGTGTCGCAAAAACCAGAAGTGAATGTGATGCCGGATGCTCCGCAGATAAAGTACTACGTCACCTTTAAGAACGATTTTTATCTGCTTGAACAGAAGAATGGTGAAATGCGCGTTATTGATAAACTCGTGGGGGGAAAGGTATCTAAAGATGTATCTTTTATTCAATATAAATATCCCTTAAAAGGACGTGGGTATATAGTTGAAAATGAAAGAGGTGTTGGAGTCTCTACCCTGTTGGAAAACAAAGACTGGGGTATCTACGGTTTAGACCAAGCAATTAATGGTTATAAACCCGACCAACCTAAAATCACTTCATCATCAATTCCTATACACCTGTCCTACTCGATTTATCGCGGTTCTATATCAGAGACGACCTTGGATTTTAGCCCCGATTGCGAGTTCCAAGAGAATGTTTTGGCTGAGCAATGGTTTAAAGATATAAAATGGGGCGAGAAAGTCCCCTTTGTGATTACCGGCAAAGACTATCTTTTACTTGTTATTACACAGCCAATTCTTCAGAAGACTGAAGAGATAAAATAGGGGTTAAGCGTTAAGCGGGACAGACCACATATTTTCTTTTGGGCTATTTGGCTGGTTTACAGGGCGGCGTGAATGAAAAATTAGAGCAAAAGGCCCGGCAAGAAAAGAAAGGTCTCTGGGCCGAGCCCTTCGCACCGGCTCAGGACAAGCCGCCACCAGAGAAAGAAAAATAGGTTTAGATGCTTCAAGATACCCGCACTGATGAGCAACTGGTTCTGGCCTACCAATCCGGCGAGAGCGGAGCCTCCCGTAGGGATAAGCAGGCCATTGCGACCTTGATTAACCGCTATCTCCTGCCCCTCAAATTCTTCCTGATTAAACTCTCCTGGTATAAGGACGATGGTTTTCTGGACGATATTCTCCAGCAGACATTTTTTATCGTGGCTGAACGCATCAACACCGAGCGGTTCAGCCCGGCCGGCCCCGGCACAGTCCGGGCGTTTCTCTACCAGACTGCCAGAAATATCTGCCTCTGGGAGAACGAACAGCACGCCCGGCAGGGCACGACCATTGCAGATGTCTGCACCGATGAAGAGCGTGAACTGATAGACAATGATGTTTACCAGCCGTCAGATGAGAGCAAGGATTATGGGCAGATAGACGCTCAACTGGAACAAATCCGCCGGCAACTTACGTCGGAAGAACAGTATCTGATGGAATTGGTCAGTCAGGGAAAGACATATGTAGAAATCCAGCAAGACCAACTTTTTAGTAAATTCTCTATTGACTATTTAATGCGAAAAGTGTATCTTATCCGCCAAAAGGTTAAAAACCTGTAAACGGATTAAACAGATTTAACCGATTATTTTATCTGTTTTATCCGCTCAACCACGCGATGCCGCATGGCGTCGTCAGTTTACTAAAAGGAGATAATAATATGAAAGATAAAAATCCAAAGAACGCCTGTGAAAAATACGGTATCGCCATTACCAATTACGTGCTGGGCGAAGATTTGAGAATGCCCAAAGAGGAGTTATTGGCTCACTTAAAGCAGTGCGCCAAGTGCCACGCGGAACTGCTGGACTGGCAGAACACCTATGCGGCTATGCGCACCAAGTCATATCACGATAAGCCTGAGGTCAAGGTCAAGTGGGCCAAGTTTATCCAGGAATTGGTCAATTCACCTGTCCAATGCGAATCTATGTTACCGCCCGGCGCAAAAGACGTTAATATTGATGATGAATACGGGCTACCGGCCGGTCATATCTGGCACCTGCTCGGCAAGGAAGGGCCGACCCGGATAGATGAAATCCCTAAAAAGACTAATCACCACCCGGAAACGGCCAAATATGCCACCGGCTGGCTGATGGGCCAAAACAAGGTCTGTATGAAGGAATTCCAGAACGCCAGATACATCTATCTCAATAAGGACGAGCAGGTAAAGTTTC
>JACQXL010000075.1:0-1715 GCA_016208805.1 Planctomycetota bacterium
AAACCAGACGGCCAAAGAGTTATATACGGAATGCGGTTACGAGACGCTCCTGCGAGTGCATCGTTTTGCAGAGACTGGCCCTACGGCTGTCAAGTCATTTAACTTCGGCGGCTGGGTCAAATCCGACCCTTTGCAGAGGTCATTTGCCGGCTACAAGATGGCCTGGTTCAAAGATGGTGATGATGTCCCGCTGGCAGAGGCGTGCACCGCGCTGGTTTACAGCCCGAGCGAGTGGAAACGACTGGAGACAGTGTCCGCGGCGCCGGCGCAAGCCGATTATGGTCGTTTCTATTGCATTAGTGTCGGCGTCGCCGGCCGAACATATTTTGATGATATCTATGTTACTCCTTCATCTTCCGGGCGTGCCCCGGCGGAGCCACAGCGGAGTCCCGCCGCTTATGGCGGGGGAGATTACGAGGTCGGTGACCGTTCGTTGCGGCTGACAGTTTCTTCACGAGGTTTATGGCGGTTGCATCACAATGACCAGCCGATTCTACTGGAAGGGGAATTCGTGATGAACAGCGCCGACGTGATATCCAAACAGTCCGCCACTATCCCGGAAAACGGTATTGCGGCTGGGGTTCAGCAATATCAACCCGGCCGCCAGATTAGATTTACCATCCCGATGCTCCATCCTCAAACTATTAACTGGATTGACGCCGTTGCGGAGGCCCGCCATCCCGACACAGCGCGTCGGGACGAGCCGCCATCTGTTCAGCTGTTTTATTCCATCAGTAAGTCGGTTATGGCTGAGGAGTCTTATTCTATCATTTTCCGTCTTTTACCCGGTCAGATAAAAGGCAGTTTAAGATTCGTGGCTGGTTCGCAGACCAAGGAAAGGTCACATCTTGAGGAGATAACGGAATCAGACATTTCTGAGACAGCGATTGAATTGTCGGACTGCCTGTTGTCCATAAAGTATTCCGATGTGGTAAATCTCCGGGTTATTCGTAACGGTATCTGGCTGGAGTTTATTCAGACTTTCACGCCGCCGCGCACAGGCGATACCGCCGTGGTCGGCATAGAATTCTTTGTGAAGCCATTATTGAGCGACTCGGCAAGCGCATTACAGGAAATAATAGCCAAGGCGGAGGAATTATCTAAAAGAGACTTGCTCGGGCAGGCATTGCAACTCTATCGCGATGTCCTGAATCAGGTGGATAGAAAATCTGCTATTGCCCAGCGTGTTCAGGCGCAATTGAGTTCATTAGAGGATAAGGCGCATCGTTTGGTTGCAGATGCTTCCGAACTGGTTGAAGTGGCTGGGTTGCTTGGCGATAAAACCCTTTATCAGCAGGCCGGGACCTTGTGCCAGCAGGTTATTAAATTCTATAAGAATACCGAGTTTGATATCCAGGCCCATAAGATACTCCAGCAGTCTGAGGCCGGTTTGAAGAATATTGATACTGATTCCGTGGAAGTAAATGCCGAAAAGGTTCTCACAATCGCCGATGGTTACTCAAAAAGCGGTAATAACAATTTAGCCCGCTGGCTTTATGAAAGAGTGCTTGAACGCTATCCGGCTTCGGCCGCCGCTCAAGAAGCCAATGCCAAACTGAAGGATATAAAATAAGTATTAAATAGAGAGTTTCCAATAGAAGTAGCAACGCCTTACGTTGGGAAGCACGCGGAGTGTCTAAAAATCCCCTCTTGAGAGGGGTGTCCCGCTCTTTGTCTCGCAAAGAGCGGGACGGGGTGTGTAAAGAGGAAACAGG
>JACQXL010000075.1:1839-2721 GCA_016208805.1 Planctomycetota bacterium
AAACCAGCAAAATACTGCGCCACAAACTGGATTACATCTTTCAGAATGGCGCGATTCCGCATCACTGCGTCCTGGGGGTCAGCGGCAAGGATGTTAATCTCAGGATTACCCACGTGCCGTTTATTCCAACGCGTTCACGACTTCAGAAGATGATGCAATATGAAGTCTTGCAGATTGCCGGGAAAAGTAGCGATAATATTTACGCAGATTTCAAGCCGTTGACTATTCCCAATAAACCCTATCCCGAAATTCCGGTCCTGGTCGGGCTGGCCAAGAATACATATATTGATGATGAGATTAGATACCTGAAAGATATTGGTATCGGCCTTGACGATATTTGTCCGAAGGTATTGGCATTGTCCAACGTCCTGAGGGTCGGCGGTCGGGTCGGCCAATCCGAAACGGTTTTGCTCATTGACATCGGCGCTGAAAACAGTGAAGTGGTCATCCAGCAGGGCAAAAACCTGCTCTTTGCACGTAATATGACCGGCGGCGGCAATCTTCTGACAGAGGCGCTCAAGAATAGACTCGGCGTTAGTGAAGAGCAGGCCGAGATAATCAAGCACACCGACGGGATTATGGCCACCGATTCGGGCGCGCCGATTAAGGACGCACTGCGCGGTGCCATTGGACAGATTGAGTCTATGTTGGAATCAGCCATCTCGTTCGCCCGTACGCAGTTAAAGATAGATGACCTGGCGGTTGACCGGATTCTCCTGTCGGGCGGCACGGCGCGGCTTAAAGGGCTTACAGAATATCTCAGCAATGCGCTGGCTAAACCCGTGGAGATATTTGAACCGTTTCAGAATATTGATACGCGCCGGTTAACCGGTCCAACATTATAAAAGATTCAGCATTCCACTAATCCTTCGGAGCCGCCGA
>JACQXL010000076.1 GCA_016208805.1 Planctomycetota bacterium
TATAATGGTATGAACCCCGTTAGAGATAGGTCGCTCCCGCCAAGTCGGGACGACCGTAATAACAGAAAACTAACGGGTTGATGTCGTCGGGGAACATTTTGTATGGTGACATTCAATAATAAACCAAACAGCATCTCTAACAGGGTGAACGACAATATCATCCCGACACGGAGTGTCGGGACAAAAGACGGTCTATCCGTTTTAATAACCGAGTTGTCCAAACTGCCCGGCATCGGCGCCAAGAGCGCCGAGCGGCTGGCCTTTCATATCCTGCGGATGCCGGAAAAGGAACGTACCCATCTGGCCCGGATTATTCATTCCGTCAAGGATTTGCGGCTCTGCCAGAACTGTTTTAATATCACCGGCAATACCGTCTGCGGCATCTGCGCCGATGAACGGCGCGACCATTCGGTTGTCTGTGTAGTGGAAGAAACCGACGACCTGGCCCAACTGGAAAAGACCGGCGCCTATAACGGCATCTATCATATCCTGATGGGCCATATTGCGCCGCTGGACAACAAGGGCCCGGAAGATATTACCATCAGGCAACTGGTTAACCGCCTCAAGAAAGACAACGTGGCCGAAGTGATTATCGCCACCAACCCTACGGTTGAAGGCGACAACACCGCACTGTATATCCAGCAACAGATAAATCTGGAACTGGGTGACCGGGCCGGCGGGATAAAATTAACCCGCCTGGCCCGCGGCATCCCCAGCGGCTCTACCATTGAATACGCCAATATGGCCATACTGACCGACGCGCTCAAAGACCGGCGCGAATTAATAACAGGGACTTAACGAGACTACTAATCCCTCAGGGGGTGAAATATTATGTTGCCAGGACCGATTAAAATATCGCACGGCCTTCAGCATAAGATGCACCAGACAATGAAACTGTCTGCCCAGCAGATTATGGCAATGAAGATGCTCCAGTTGCCGATGCTGGAACTGATTAATATTATCAAGCAGGAACTGGAAGAAAACCCGACCCTGGATGTTGAAGCCGGCAGCGGCGCGGAGGGCTCCTCGCTTGAAGAAACCGGTTCCGACGAAAAACAGGTCAAAGAAACTTCGGATAACCCGATAGATGTGCTGGACGATTCGCGGGGCGAGGCGGGCGAAATATCCGGCGAATCGGCCCGCAAAGGGTTTAATAAGTGGCTCTCGCTCACCGACAAAAAGATTGAGGCAATGCTCAACACCCCGGCCAAACCCATCACTTTGCCGGATTACCTCCACCAGCAGTTCACCGTGCTGAATGTCTCCGCCCGGATACGACTGATTGGCGAGAATATCATTTATAACATTGATGCCGAAGGATATCTCCGGGCGCCGCTGGAAGAAATACTGCGGCTCTCCAACGAACCCGGAACGTTTCCTGATCCCGCCGTGGCGGGACTGGAATTAGGCGAAGTGGAACAGGCGCTCAAAATTATCCAGATGTTTGACCCGCGCGGAGTCGGGGCGCGGTCGCTCCCCGAATGTCTCCTGCTCCAACTGGATGAAGACGACCCCTGTCTTGACTTAAAGAAAAAACTGATTACCAAACATCTCAAAGAGATAGAAGAGAACAAACTGCCGGCCCTGGCCAGGGCGTTTGATTTGCCGATGGAGGAAATCATAGACTGCGTGGAGCAGATAAAACGGCTGAATCCCCATCCGGGGGCCGACTTCTCTAATGAGGCCGTGCCTTATGTGGTTCCGGAAATTATCATTACCCAGGTGGACGGCCGTTACGAAGTTGTTGTTGAAAACCGGTTCACGCCCCGGCTGATGGTCAATCCGTATTACCTGCGGCTCCTGCAGGAGAAAAAGAACGACCCGCAGACCAGGGATTTCGTCAAGAAGAAAATGGAATCGGCCGCCAACCTGATAGATGCGATTCAAATGAGGCAACAGATAGTCCGGCGCATCGCCGAAGAGATTGTCAACACCCAGCAGGAATTCCTGGCACAAGGCGTCAACCAGCTCAGGCCGCTTCTGATGAAAGATATGGCCAAGCGGCTGGGCGTGCATATCTCCACCATCAGCCGGGCCGTGGCCAATAAATATGTCCAGACGCCGCAGGGGCTGTTCAAACTGCGCTTCTTCTTCTCCGTGCCGTCCGAGATAAACGGCCCGGCGGGCCGCCCCGCGGGCGGCCAGCCCGTCAGCCAGACCGGCATTCTGGCCACCGTAAAGGAAATATTTGCGCAGGAGGACAAGAAAAATCCATCGTCCGATATGATGGTCGCCAAATTACTCCGGGAAAAACATAACCTGATGCTGTCGCGCCGGACCGTGACCAAATACCGACAGACCCTTAATATTCCATCGGCCGATAAACGAAAGGTATTTTAATTGGTGTAGTAAACTGATTAAGCCGATTAATCTGATAATCCGTTTAATCCGTTAAATCCGTTTACTAAAATAAAATATGGAAACGGAAATCCAACAGGCCAGCATAAAACTCAAACAATTCCGGGCGGAAATCGGCAAGGTCATCGTCGGACACCAGGAGGTGATTGAACAGGTCTTAACCGGCTTGTTGACCGGCGGACACATCCTGTTGGAAGGCGTGCCCGGCATCGGCAAGACCCTGCTGGTCAAGACGCTCAGCCAGTGCCTGAACCTCTCATTTTCCCGGATTCAATGCACGCCCGACCTGATGCCGGCCGATATCACCGGCACCAATATCATCATAGAGGAACCCTCCGGCCAGAAGGTCTTCCAGTTCCAGCCCGGACCGATTTTCCACAATATCATCCTGATAGACGAGATAAACCGGGCCACGCCCAAGACCCAATCGGCGCTGCTGGAGGCGATGCAGGAATTGAGCGTGACCGTGGGCGGCGTGAAGTATGAACTGCCCAGACCGTTTATCGTCTTTGCCACCCAGAACCCGATAGAGATGGAAGGCACCTACCCGTTACCGGAGGCGCAACTGGACCGGTTCTTCTACAAGATAATGATTCACTCGCCGGCGCTGGCCGAACTGAATGAAATCGTCCGGCGCACGACCGGCCAGGCCGCCCAGCCCGTCGTCCCTGTCTTGAACAAGGATGAGACACTCCATTTATCCGAACTGGTCCGCCAGATACCGGTTGCGCCGCATCTGGTGGAATATGTGGGCAAACTGGTGCTGGCGTCTCATCCCGACAGTGAATTCAGCCCGGCGCTGGTAAAACAATATGTCCGTTACGGTGCCAGCCCGCGGGCCGCGCAGTCCATCGTGCTGGCCGCCAAGGCGCTGGCATTAATGGAAGGCAAACTCAATGCCGTTGAAAGCAACCTGGTCAAGGCCGCCTATCCGGCCCTGCGCCACCGGTTGATTCTCAACCTGGAGGCCGAGACATCGGCCGTAACGCCGGAGCAGATTATAGACGAAATCATCAGCCAGACGCCCCGTCTCCCGCCGGAGGTGCTGAACATAATATCCCTGACCCAACCGTGAAGAACCCAAAGCACAAAAATGGCACCGCTTATTGAGCCGCAGCGAAATCCCGTCACACCATGTCCCACGCGATGCCGCATGGCTGTCGGGTATGACGTGGCACTTATGCGGGACTGGCTGTGAAGAACCAAAAGTATAAACCATCCCGCCTTTGGCGGAAATAAAGCGGGGTTGTAATCTATCAAAACAATCACCGTAAAAGTTATTCTTGACACCAAAAAGGTTATGGATATACTAACGTCCTATGAAGTTAGCGCAGTTTATTAAGAAGTTCAAGGAGTTAAAGGCAAAAGGGTTTGTGCCTTCAAAGAGAAAAGGTCCTACCGGGGTAGGTCATTCATTGGAAGCATATTTGGGGCTAAAGGAAAATAATATCGCATTACCGGACTTAAAAGGTGTTGAGGTTAAAGCCCATCGTTTAGATAGCAGTAATATGATAACCTTATTTACCTTCAACAGGAAAGTCTGGCAGATGAAACCTCTGGATGCGGTTAAGAAATATGGGAGTAGAGATAAAAACGGCGGAAATAGTATTAATTCAAATTAGAGGTTGTTATGAGAAAAGAAATTTGTAATGAGTGCGGTAGAAGTGTTAAATTGGGATCAGGCTCCTTTGTAAACAGGGTAATAGACTTTAATGAGATTGAGGATAGAGTTGAAATGGGAAAACCTTTCCCGGAAGGTGATTTTATTTGTATAGAATGCGATGATACAACTAGAAATACGATATGGTCATCTAAAGACTGAACTCTTGCGAAATGGGAAATAAACCACCCAAAAAGTGTCATTCTGAGCCCGTAGGGCGAAGAATCTCGTCCCAAACCCTCATAAAATGCAGATTCTTCACTCCGCTTCGCTCCGTTCAGAATGACAGAGGGAGCGTTTCGCAAGAGTTCAGTAAAGAGAGGAAATCATAATGTTAGAAATACGGGAATCACAAATAGAAGATATTTTTGCCACCCAGGACGGTGGGAGTGTCCCTCTTGCCGGATTTTACTTGACAAATTACAATAAATGTGTATTATGTTCCCAGATTACCCTCTATTCAGTAAGAGATTATGGAAATAAATAAAGTTTATCAGGGCGATTGTTTTAAGTTGATAAATCAAATTGATGATGAATCAATAGATTTGATAGTGTGTGATGGCCCTTATGGAGTTACTCAAAACGGCTGGGATAAAATAGAGGACATACAAGAATATAATATAAATCTAATAAGATTGTTCTCAAGAGTATTAAAAAGAGGCGGAGCATTATATCTGTTTGGGAAATCTGATAGTATTGATTTTATAGACTATCGTTCCTATCTATCTTTAAGTTCAAAAATTATTTGGTATCAGCCCAGTAGATTGGCTCAGGGAAGGTCTAATTATACGAATAATTATGATATAATTGCCTACTTCACTAAGGGTAAAGGCAAGACATTTAATCTAAACCACATCCGTATTCCACAATTAGTAGAATTAGAGCATAGGAAGAGGTGCGAAAATGTACCATCCGTTATTAATGGTAAATGGCAAAGAACAAAGTTTAATGCTAATGGGAAAAATCCCGGTGATGTTTGGGGAGATATAAAACAACTTACA